>NZ_JBHVDX010000054.1:0-42651 GCF_042802555.1 Streptomyces sp. NPDC057474
GTACCGGGGGCGCCCCACCGCCGTATGGGACGCGGCGTACCGAAGACGCCGTAGAGGGAAAGCCTCAGCCGCCGAGGGGCAGGCCGTTGGTGCCGAGGCCCTTGGTGGGGAGGGTCTTGCCGACGGGGAGGCCGCCGAGCAGTTTGGCGACGGGGGCGGTGGGGCCCTCGGCGCCCGCAACGGCGGGCTGTGCGGTTTCCAGACCGGCGCCGAGCGCGCGCTGACCCTGGGTGAGGCCACCGGCGGTGCCCGGCAGCGTCTTCGTGACGTTCTCCACGGGCAGCGCCTGGGTGGCGGCGCCCAGGGCCTGGGAGGCGTCGGGGACGCTCGGGGCGGCGTTCGCGGCGCCCGCGCCCGCAGCGGCGATGGCGGCACCGACGACGGCGACACCGAGGGTCTTGGCAGCAGACTGCTTCATGTTGAATGCGTCCTTGGAATGCGTTTGACGGGTGGTGAGCGGTGCCGAAACGTAAACACCAAAGTCCCGCCGGAGGCAAACACCGAAAAGCGGCCGCGTCGCCGTCCGCGTGACCGCTTCCCGAAGTCGCCGTTCAGCTCTGTTCGTCGACAGAACCGCTGGTGGAAGCCGTTTGCCGGAACAGCCACTCGGATTTCAACTCGGCGTATCCGGGCTTGATCACGTCATTGATCATGGCCAGTCGTTCATCGAAAGGAATGAATGCTGACTTCATAGCATTGACCGAGAACCACTGCATGTCGTCGAGCGTGTAGCCGAATGCCTCGACAAGATGCTCGAATTCGCGGCTCATGCTCGTGTGGGACATCAGCCGATTGTCGGTGTTCACGGTGGCCCGGAAGTGCAGTCGCCGCAGCAGACCGATGGGGTGCTCGGCGTACGAACGGGCGGCGCCGGTCTGGAGGTTGGAGCTGGGGCACATTTCCAGCGGGATGCGCTTGTCGCGGACGTAGGAGGCGAGGCGGCCCAGCTTCACGGAGCCGTCCTCGTGGACCTGGATGTCGTCGATGATGCGGACGCCGTGGCCGAGCCGGTCGGCGCCGCACCACTGCAACGCCTGCCAGATGGAGGGAAGCCCGAAGGCTTCCCCGGCGTGGATGGTGAAGTGGTTGTTCTCGCGCTTGAGGTACTCGAAGGCGTCGAGGTGCCGGGTGGGCGGGAATCCGGCCTCGGCGCCGGCGATGTCGAATCCGACGACGCCGAGGTCGCGGTAGCGGTTGGCGAGTTCGGCGATCTCCAGGGCGCGGGCCGCGTGCCGCATGGCGGTGAGCAGGGCGCCGACGCGGATGCGGTTGCCGTCCGCCCTGGCCCGCCGCTCGCCCTCCCGGAAGCCCTCGTTGACGGCCTCGACGACCTCTTCGAGGCTGAGCCCGCCTTCGAGGTGCTGTTCGGGGGCGTAGCGGACCTCGGCGTAGACGACGCCGTCGACCGCGAGGTCCTCGGCGCACTCGGCGGCGACGCGGAACAGCGCGTCGCGGGTCTGCATGACGCCGACGGTGTGGGAGAAGGTCTCCAAGTACCGCTCCAGCGAGCCGGAGTCGGCGGCCTCGCGGAACCAGACGCCGAGCCGGTCGGGGTCCGTTTCCGGGAGGTGGGGGGTGTAGCCCGAGGCGTGGGCGAGCTCGACGATCGTGCCGGGGCGGAGCCCGCCGTCGAGGTGGTCGTGCAGCAGAACCTTGGGCGCCCGGCGGATCTGGTCCGAATCCGGGGTGTTACCGGTCGGGTCGGTCTGGTTCGTCATTTTCGCACGATATCGCCTACGCGCGTAGAGCGCCTGTCGGGCGGTCCTGTCGATACCCAAAGGTGACCCACAGGACGGGTGGCGTACACCATGTCTTCTGACACTGTTCTGTCATGGCGCAGCAAGCAATGCCGGTTCGTACGCCCCGAATTGGGCGGACGATCGGCCCGGAGCCGAGCACGGTCAGCGGAGTCGTTCTGCTCCTCCCGGCCGGTGACGAGGCATCCACCCGCAGACCCTCCCCCATGATGGCGACGGCCTCCGTGCGTGCCCTCGGCCGACGGCTCGCCCGCGCGGGCCGTACGGAGGGGCTGGCGGCGCATGTCGTCCACTACCGCTACCGGGGCTGGAACGGCACGGAGGCGCGGCTCGCGCGGGACGCCGAGTGGGCCGCGGACGAGGTGGTGCGGCGCTATGGAGACGTGCCGGTGTGTCTTGCCGGGCTCCACATGGGGGCGCGGGCCGCGCTGCACGCGGGTGGGCACGAGGCCGTCAACTCCGTGCTGGCCATCGCTCCTTGGCTGCCCGAGGAGGATGTGGCCGCGCCGCCCGAACCGGTGAAGCAGTTGGCGGGGCGGCGGGTGCTGATCGTGCACGGGACGAATGACGAGCGGGTGGATCCCGAGTTGTCGTTCCGGTTCGCCGCGCGGGCGAAGAAGACGAACCCTGACATCTGTCGGTTCGAGGTGCATGCGGATCGGCATGGGTTGACGCAGTACCGGGACGAGGTGCATGCGTTGGCTTCGGATTTCGTGATGGGGGCGTTGTTCGGGAGGGCTTTCGCGCGGCCTGTGGAGGATGCGCTCGCCGCTCCGCCGCCGTTGGGGTTGCGTATGCCGCTCGCCTCCGGCTTCGGCCGGCAACGCTCGCATCAGGGTGGTTGACGGCGTCTCGCGGCTGCGGGGCGTTTGCGGCTGGTCGCGCCCACGCGGCGGAGCCGCATATCGATACGGTCCCGCGCCCCTGAAAGCGGCGGGAACCGTGCCTGCGTCAGTCGTGGAGGAGGCGGCCCCTTCTCGACAGCAGGAACTTCTTGAAGGCCGCCACCGGGGGTGTGTCCGGGTGGCCGTCGAGCCAGGCCACGCCGATTTCTCTGGCGGCTCTCGGGGACGTGACCGTCAGTTCGACCACTCCTGGTCTCGGGACGGCCGGGGGTGGGAGGAGGGCTACGCCCAGGCCCGCCGCCACCAGGCCCCGTAGGGTTTCCGTCTCCTCTCCCTCGAAGGCGATGCGGGGTTTGAAGCCGGCCTCTTTGCAGAGGTCGTCGGTGATGCGGCGCATGCCGTAGCCGGGTTCGAGGGTGACGAAGGTTTCGTCGGCGGCCTCGGCGAGGCGGACGCGTTTGCGGGCGGCGAGTCGGTGGTCGGCGGGGACGACGAGGCGGAGTTTCTGTTCGTCGAGGCGGCGGGCCACCAGGTCGGGGGCGTCCGGGACGGGCGACGTGAGGCAGAGGTCGAGGTCGCCGGCTCGCAGGCGTTCGAGCATGGCCTCGCCGTAGTTCTGGACCAGGCTGAAGCGGACGCGGGGGTGCTCGGCACGGAAGGCCTGGAGGAGGCCGGGGACGGTCTCGGCACCCATGGTGTGCAGGAAGCCGAAGGCGACCTTGCCGGTGGCGGGGTCGGCGTCGGCGCGGACCTCGTCGGCGGCACGCTCGATCTCGGCGAGGGCGCGTTCGACGGAGGCGTGGAAGGTGCGTCCGGCGTGGGTGAGGGACACCGTGCGCCCCCGGCGTGCGAACAGGTCGACGCCCAGGTCCTGTTCCAGCCGGACCATCGCCCGCGACAGCGTCGACTGCGGGACCTGCATCTCCTGCGCGGCCCGGGTGACGTGCTCGGTGCGGGCGACTCCAGCGAAGTAGGCGAGGCGCGGGGCCAGGCGCAGGACGATGTCCTCGATGGCCTCCGGGTCATCGTTGGCATGGCCATCGATTTGATTTGTGTCACTGGACTGTGACAGGTGCCGCCCTGACCTCTGCTCATGCATCACGGGAACGATTATGGGGGTTCCATGCATTGGACGGATGAGTGGCGGCATACGTAGTTTCGAGGCATGCCTTCCGCCAGTACCGAGGCGTCCACCACCGTGGGCGCCGTATCAGCCACGTCCGACCGTTCGCCCGCCGCCGACTCCCGAGTGGCCCCCGGTGGGCCCGGCTACCGCCGGATGAGTCTGGCGCTGTTCCTCGCGGGTGTGGCGACCTTCGCCCTCCTGTACTCCACGCAGGCTCTGCTGCCGCTGATCTCGGACGGCTTCGGTAGTACGGCGAGTGCGGCGAGCTGGACGGTGTCGGCGGCGACCGGGGCGCTGGCGCTGTTCGTGCTGCCGATGAGCGCGCTGTCGGAGCGGTTCGGGCGGCGTACGTTGATGACGGCGTCGATGGCGGTCGCGGTGACGGTCGGGCTGCTGATCCCCTTCGCGCCCTCGCTGGGGGCGCTGGTGGTGCTGCGGGCCGTGCAGGGCGCCGCGCTGGCCGGTGTGCCGGCCTCGGCGACCGCCTACCTCGCCGAGGAGGTCCGTCCCAAGGCCCTCATCACCGCGATCGGGCTCTTCGTCGCCGGCAACAGCGTCGGCGGCATGAGCGGGCGGGTCGTCACCGGGTGGGTCGCTCAGGAATGGGGCTGGCGGGTCGCGCTGGGGGCCCTCGGGGTGATCGCCGTGGGGTGCGCGGTGGCCTTCCGGCTGCTGCTGCCGGCGCCGAAGCACTTCGTGGCGGGGTCGCTGCGGCCTCGGGTGCTGGGTCGTACGGTGCGGGCGCATCTCAGGAATCCGCTGTTGTGCCGGCTGTACGCGATCGGTGCGCTGTTCATGACGGTCTTCGGTGGTGTCTACACGGTCATCGGCTATCGGCTGACCGACGCGCCCTTCTCCCTTCCGCAGGGGGTCATCGGGTCGATCTTCCTCGTGTACCTGGTGGGTACGGTGTCGGCGTCCACCGCCGGGAAGCTGGTGGGGCGGCTCGGTCGGCGGGGTGCGCTGTATCTCGCGGGCGGTACGACGACCGCCGGGCTGGTGGTGTCGCTGTCCGACTCGCTGGTGCTGGTGCTGCTGGGGCTGGTGCTCATCACTGCCGGGTTCTTCGCTGGGCATGCGGTGGCTTCGTCGTCGGTGAGTCACACGGCGAAGGAGGGGCGGGCGCAGGCGTCCGCGCTGTATCAGTCGGCTTATTACGTGGGGTCCAGTGCGGGGAGCACGCTCGGGGCGGTGGCCTTCCATGCGGGGGGTTGGGGCGGGACCGTTTCACTGGGGCTGTTGGCTGTGCTGGGGGTTGTGGGGGTCACCGTGGTGGGGTCGCATGCGGCTCGACGTGGGCCGGTGCCGGTTCACTGAGTTCTTTTCGACCCCCGCCGCCTCCACCCCCGAGCGCGGTTCGTCGTAGTTGCTCGCGCAGTTCCCCGCCCCCACCCACCCGCAGACGACACACAAGCCCCCTGACCTGCCCTTTCCTTCCTTCACCAGGCCATTGTCAGTGGGCTGCGGTAGCTTCCGGAGTGTTGGTACGCACAGGTACGCCACAGGGGTGGGTTGGCCATGAGTGACGGTACGGCGACGGTGACCGCGGAGCTCGACGTCCGGTTGGAGAAGCACCGGGTCGAGCTGACCGGGTACTGCTATCGAATGCTGGGCTCGTCCTTCGAGGCGGAGGACGCCGTGCAGGACACGATGATCCGGGCCTGGCGGAGTTATGAGAAGTTCGAGGGTCGGTCCTCGCTGCGGTCGTGGCTCTATCGGATCGCCACGAATGTCTGTCTCGACATGCTGACCGCGGGGAACAAGCGGGCCCGGCCCATGGATCTCACCGATTCGACGCCCCTCGCCCAGGCCGCCCTCGCCCCCCGCCCCGACAACACCTGGCTGGAGCCGGTGCCGGACGCCCGGGTGCTGCCGACGACCGACGATCCGGCGGAGGCCGCCGTGGCCAAGGAGTCCGTGCGGCTGGCGTTCGTCGCGGCGCTGCAGAAGCTGCCGTCGAAGCAGCGTGCCGTGCTCATTCTGCGTGAGGTGCTGGCGTGGAAGGCCAGCGAGGTCGCCGAACTGCTCGATACGTCCGTCGCCTCGGTGAACAGCGCCCTGCAGCGGGCCCGCGCGACCCTCGCCGAGGACGACGGGCAGGTCGGGGCGGCCAATGTCTCCGACCCGCTGGACGAGGAGCAGCAGAAGCTCCTCGATCGCTATGTGGCCGCCTTCGAGGGGTACGACATGGCGGCGCTGACAGCCCTGCTGCACGAGGACGCGGTCATGACGATGCCGCCGTTCGACCTGTGGCTGACCGGCACGAGCGACATCACCGGGTTCATGACCACGCTCGGCGCGCCCTGTGCCGGGTCGCACCTCGTGCCGGTCGCGGTGAACGGACTGCCGGGCTTCGCGCAGTACAAGCCGGACCCGGAGAAGGGCGGTTTCAGCGCCTGGGCCGTGCAGGTGCTGGAGATCTCAGATGGCCGGATCGCCGGATTCCACTGCTTCCTCGACACCGCCCGCTGGTTCCCCCTCTTCGACCTGCCCCTCCACATCGAAGGCAAGCCCGACCAGGTGCAGTAGCGCGCACAGCGCCGGGTCGGGATCCCGCAGCCGTATCCGGCCCCCGGCGCGTTTCGCCGCGAGCTGCATCCGGGCCAGTGCGTCGACGGTGCCGAGGCCCGGCGGTCCGATCCCGGCGACATCGCACACCAGCACACCGCCCCCGGTCCCCTCGAGCCGCGCTCGTACCTCGGCACAGAGCCGAGGCACCTCGTCCCGGGTGACGGGGCCTGGCAGCACGAGTACGGCGGGTGTCGTCGCGTCCACGATCTGTAGACCGGGCAGCGTCCCGGAATTCATCGCGGAGGCGACCGCACCCGCCGTGAGCTGCCCGGATTCGTCCGGACAGGCCTGCCTCAGGCGATCCGGTCCAGCACGATCGGGGTCGGGGTGAACGCCGTGCCCGGGGCCGCGATGTCGTAGGACCCCTCCACGGCCCGCAGGGCGTACTCGAAGCGCTCCGGGGTGTCCGTGTGGAGGGTGAGGAGGGGCTGGCCCTCGGTCACCGTGTCGCCGGGCTTGGCGTGCATCTCGACGCCCGCGGCTGCCTGGACCGGGTCCTCCTTGCGGGCGCGGCCGGCGCCGAGGCGCCAGGCGCCGATACCGATGTCGTACGCGTCGAGGCGGGTCAGGACACCGGAGGCGCTCGCCTTCACCACGTGCTGCTCGCGCGAGGTCGGCAGTTCGGCGTCCGGGTCGCCGCCCTGGGCGGCGATCATGCGGCGCCAGGCGTCCATCGCCGAGCCGTCGGCCAGCGCCTTCGCCGGGTCGGCGTCCTTCACGCCGGCCGCGTCGAGCATCTCGCGGGCCAGGGCGATGGTCAGCTCGACGACGTCCGCCGGGCCGCCGCCCGCCAGGACCTCGACCGACTCACGGACCTCCAGAGCGTTGCCCGCCGTCAGGCCCAGGGGGGTCGCCATGTCCGTCAGGAGGGCCACCGTCCTGACGCCGTGGTCGGTCCCGAGGCCCACCATCGTCGACGCCAGTTCCCTCGCGTCCTCGATGGTCTTCATGAAGGCTCCGCTGCCCACCTTCACGTCCAGGACCAGGGAACCCGTGCCCTCGGCGATCTTCTTCGACATGATCGAGGAGGCGATCAGCGGGATCGCTTCCACCGTTCCCGTCACGTCCCGCAGCGCGTAGAGCTTCTTGTCCGCCGGGGCCAGGCCGTCGCCCGCCGCGCAGATGACCGCGCCCACCTCGTCCAGGACGTTCAGCATCTCCTCGTTGGAGAGGAGGGCGCGCCAGCCCGGAATGGACTCCAGCTTGTCGAGGGTGCCGCCCGTGTGGCCGAGGCCCCGGCCCGAGAGCTGGGGGACGGCCGCGCCGCAGGCCGCCACCAGCGGGGCGAGGGGGAGGGTGATCTTGTCGCCGACGCCGCCCGTGGAGTGCTTGTCGGCGGTGGGGCGGGACAGGGACGAGAAGTCCATGCGCTCGCCGGAGGCGATCATCGCGGCCGTCCAGCGGGCGATCTCGCGGCGGTCCATGCCGTTGAGGAGGATCGCCATGTTGAGCGCGGCCATCTGGTAGTCGGCGACCTCGCCCCGGGTGTAGGCGTCGATGACCCAGTCGATCTGTTCGTCGCTGAGTTCGCCGCGGTCCCGCTTGGTGCGGATGACGGAGATGGCATCCATGGACAACAACGTCATGGCCTTCCTTTCGAGGGTTCCGAAAGCGATCCGATGAGGAGATACGGATCGGAAAGTGTGCGGCCCCTCCGACCGTTCGTCAGGAGGGGCCGCACGGGAGTCACTTGGTGAGATGGTCCGGGCCGAAGGCCTGGGGCAACATCTGCGAGAGAGGGACGATTCCCGCCGGGGTTTCCAGCAGAAGGTCCGCGCCGCCGAACTCGTACAGCAGCTGCCGGCAGCGGCCGCACGGGACGAGGACCTCGCCCTTGCCGTCCACGCAGGTGAAGTGCGTGAGACGCCCGCCGCCACTGTTCTGCAGCTCCGAGACCAGGCCGCACTCCGCGCACAGGCCGAGGCCGTACGAGGCGTTCTCGACGTTGCAGCCGGAGACGATCCGCCCGTCGTCGACGAGGGCGGCCACGCCGACCGGGTAGCCGGAGTACGGGGCGTACGCCCGGGACATGGCGTCCCGGGCCACCGTACGAAGCCCGGCCCAGTCGACGGCGGTCATTTGCCCTGTCCCTTCCGGTACGGCAGGCCGTCCGCCTTCGGCATCCGCAGCCGTTGGGCGGAGAGCGCGAGGACGATGAGCGTGATGACGTACGGCGTGGCGGCGACGACCTGGTTGGGGACCTCGTTGGTGGTCGCGTACCAGGTGAAGACCAGGGCGCCGACCACGAAGGTGATCGCGGCCGGGACGTACTTCTTGCGGACGGCCTGCCAGATCGCGCCGATGATCAGCAAAAGGGCGCCGAGGAGCAGCAGGGCGTGGACGTTCTCGGAGCCGCCGCGCAGGTTGAGGCTGTCCGTGTAGCCGAAGAGGCCGGCGCCGATGGCGAGCCCGCCCGGCATCCAGTTGCCGAAGATCATCGCGGCGAGACCGATGTAGCCGCGGCCGCTGGTCTGGCCCTCCAGGTAGAAGGGGTTGGCGACCATGGAGAGGAAGGCGCCGCCGAGGCCGGCCAGACCGCCGGAGATGATCACGGCGAGGTACTTGTACTTGTAGACGTTGACGCCGAGGGACTCGGCGGCGACGGGGTTCTCACCGCAGGAGCGCAGGCGCAGACCGAAGGCGGTGCGCCACAGGATCCACCAGGTGGCGGGGATCAGCGCGACGGCGACGAGGGTCAGCCAGGAGACGTTGGTGACCAGGCCGCCGAGCAGTCCGGCGATGTCGGAGACGAAGAACCAGCCCTTCTCGTTGAGGGTCTGGAGCGCGTCCGACAGTCCGGGCACCGTGAAGTCGCCGAGGGAGTCGACCGGCGGGGACTGCTTGGCCGAGCCGCCCTGGTGGCCCTCGAAGGCGAGGGGGGCGAGGTAGCGGGTGGCGCCGAGGGCGAGGATGTTGATGGCCACACCGGAGACGATGTGGTTGACGTTGAAGGTGACGGTGACGAAGGCGTGCAGCAGACCGCCGATCGCGCCGCCGGCGATACCGACCAGGACACCGGTCCACGGGCCCCACTGGAAACCGGCCCAGGCGCCGAACCAGGTGCCGAGGATCATCATGCCTTCGAGGCCGATGTTGACGACGCCCGCGCGCTCGGCCCACAGACCGCCGAGACCGGCCAGGCCGATCGGGACGGCCAGCTCCAGTGCGGTGGACATCTGGCTGACGTTGGTGATGCCGTCGGCGCCGGTGACGATGCGGACGATCGAGGTGAGTGCCAGGACGCCGGCGATGACCAGCAGCAGCACGGGCAGCGACAGCCTGCGGCCGGTCGGGGCGGCCGGCTGCAGCGTGGGCTGGTTGACGTCGGTTGCGGTGGTCATCGGCCAGCCACCTCCTTCTTGGCGTTGTTGTTGTCGGAGCCGTCCGCGCCGAGGACGTGGCCCGCGGCGAGCTCGGCGCCGACCCGGCGCTGTTGCCGGCGCAGACCCCACTCGCGCACGGTCTCGTACGAGACGACGACCGAGAGCACGATCAGGCCCTGCATGATGACCGCGATCTCCTTGTCGTAGCCGTGGAAGTCCAGCTCCGGGGAGGCCTTGTCGAGCCAGGCCCACAGCAGGGCGGCGAAGGCGATGCCGACGGGGCCGTTGCGGCCGAGGAGGGCGATGCCGATACCGAGGAAGCCGATGCCGGTGGGGAAGTTCAGGCTGTAGGTGTGGGTGTCGCCGAGCAGGATCGGCAGGCCCGCGAGGCCCGCGACACCGCCGGAGATCAGCATGGCGGTGAGGATCATGCGCTTGGGGTCGACACCGCTGGCCGCGGCGGCCGACTCCGAGGCGCCGGAGGCGCGCAGGTCGAAGCCGAAGCGGGTGCGGTTGATGACGACCCAGTAGCCGATGCCGAGCAGGACGGCGAGGAGGACCAGGCCGTAGATCTCGCCGGCCTTGCCCATGTCGATGCCGGGCACCCAGCCCGACTCGGCCATCTCACCGGTGGTGTTGTTGTTGCCGACCTTGACGCCGAAGACGTTCGGCAGCCAGAGGTAGCCGATGACGGAGGTCGCGATCGCGTTCAGCATGATCGACGCGACGACCTCGCTGACGCCCCGGGTGACCTTGAGGACACCGACGATGCCGGCCCAGAAGGCGCCGGTGAGGATCGCGGTGAGCATCAGCAGCGGGATCTGGATGACCGCGGGCAGGTCGACGTGGGCGCCGACGATCGCGGTGATCATCGCGCCGAGCAGGTACTGGCCGTCGACACCGATGTTGAACAGGTTCATCCGGAAGCCGATGGCCACCGCGAGGGCCGCGATGTAGTACAGCGTGGCCTGGTTGATGATCCGGACCTGGATGTCGGAGAACGTGGCCTGCTCGAACATGATCGAGAAGGGCTCGACCGGGTTCTTGCCGGAGGCGAGCAGCACGATCGCGGTGAGCGCGAAGGCCACGGCGAGCGCGAGGACCGGGCCGGCCACCGCGAGGAGCACGCGCTCCCTGTCGAACTTCTTCATCAGCGGGCCTCGTCTTCCGGAGACTCGGGAGCCTTGCTCGGGGTCTCGGGGGTCTCTTCGTGTTCGAGGTGGCCGGTGACGGCGCCGGTCATGGCCGAGCCCAGCTCCTCGGGGGTGATGGTGGCCGGGTCGGCGTCGGCGACCAGCTTGCCGTTGTAGATCACCCGGAGGGTGTCGGACAGACCGATCAGCTCGTCCAGGTCGGCGGAGATCAGCAGCACGGCCAGGCCCTCGCGGCGGGCCTCGCGGATCTGGTCCCAGATCTGGGCCTGCGCGCCGACGTCCACGCCGCGGGTGGGATGGGCGGCGATCAGGAAGCGCGGCTTGTGGCTCATCTCGCGGCCGACGATCAGCTTCTGCTGGTTGCCGCCGGAGAGGGAGGCGGCGGTGACGTCGATGCCGGGGGTGCGGACGTCGTACTCGGCGACGATCCGGCGCGTGTCCTCCTGGGCGGCCTTCGGGTCGAGCCAGACGCCCTTGGCGTTCGGCCGCTCGGTCACATGGCCGAGGATACGGTTCTCCCAGAGGGAGGCCTCCAGGAGCAGACCGTGCCGGTGGCGGTCCTCGGGGATGTAGCCGACGCCCTGTTCGCGGCGCTTGCGGGTGTGCCAGGTGGTGATCTCGTCGTCGGCAAGCGAGATCGTGCCGGAGTCGGCGGACTTCAGGCCGATCAGCGCGTCGACCAGCTCGGTCTGGCCGTTGCCCTCGACACCGGCGAGGCCCAGGACCTCGCCCGCGTGGATGGTGAAGGTGATGTCGTCCAGGAGCGCCTTGCCGCCGGCAGTCTCCAGGCGGAGCTTCTCCACGGTGAGTACGGGGCGGTCGGTGACCGTGGACTCGGCCGTCTCCGGGGTGGGCAGCTCGCTGCCGACCATCAGTTCGGCGAGCTGGCGCGGGGTGGTGTCGGCGGGGACGGCCGTGCCGACCGTCGTACCGCGCCGGATGACGGTGATCTCGTCGGCGACGGACAGCACCTCGCCCAGCTTGTGCGAGATGAAGATGACCGCCAGGCCCTGCGTCTTGAGCTCACGCAGGTTGGCGAAGAGCCCCTCGACCTCCTGCGGCACGAGCACGGCGGTCGGCTCGTCCAGGATCAGGGTGCGGGCGCCTCGGTAGAGGACCTTGAGGATCTCCACGCGCTGGCGCTCGGCGACACCCAGCTCCTCGACCAGGACGTCGGGGCGCACCCCGAAGCCGTACCGCTCGGAGATCTCCTTGATCTTGCGGCGGGCCTTGGCGCCGATGCCGTACAGCTTCTCGCTGCCGAGAACCACGTTCTCCAGAACGGTGAGGTTGTCGGCGAGCATGAAGTGCTGGTGCACCATGCCGATGCCGCGCACGATGGCGTCGGCCGGGGATGAGAAGGTGACCTGCTCGCCGTCGACCGCGATGGTGCCCTCGTCCGGCTTCTGCATGCCGTAGAGGATCTTCATCAGGGTCGACTTGCCGGCGCCGTTCTCCCCGACGAGGGCGTGGACGGTGCCCTTGCGGACGGTGAGGTGGATGTCGTGGTTGGCCACGACGCCGGGGAATCGCTTGGTGATCCCGGCGAGTTCGACGGCGGTCACCGATTCGTTGACCGCCGCGTCGGCCGGAGGGCTGCTGGACGCGTTGATGGCGCACTCTCCTGGGAAAGGGGGTCGTCTACGCGCGTAGCGCCCCTACGGCATCGAAAGCGGGCGGCGACGCACCGAGACAACGGGGTACAGGGAGCGATACTCCCCGTACCCCGTTGAGCGGACGTAACCCCGCGGTTACTGGCGACCTCGGGATTGCCTGAACTCCCCCGGGGCCGCCCGGCTGCTCATGGTGTAGCTGGGTCGGCCGGCCTCGACCTGGATCAGCCGGTCTTGACCTTGATCTCGCCGCTGATGATCTTCTCCTTGGCCGTGGTGATGGCCTCCTGGAGCTCGGTGTTGCTCTTGAACTTCGGGTTGGAGTCGGCGAGGCCGACCTCGCCGCTCTTCAGATCGCCCCTGACGATACCGGTCCCGGGCTTGCCCTCCTCGACCGACTTCGCCAGGTTGTACACCGCCTTGGCGACGTCCTTCGTCGCCGAGGTCAGGATGATGTCCTTGTACTTCGCGAGGGCTTTCTGCCGGTACTGGTCGGAGTCGACACCGATCGCCCAGATCTGGTCGATCTCGGCGGCCTCGATCACGCCCTGACCGGACAGACCGGCCGCCGCGTAGAGGACGTCGGCCCGCTTCTCGATCTGGCCCTCAGCGGCCGCCTTGCCCTTGTCCGGGCTGGAGAAGCCACCCTCCTCGGCCGTCTGGGTGAGGTACTGGGTGAGGACCGTGGCCTTCGGGTTGGTGTCCTTGACGCCCTGCTCGAAGCCCGCCTGGAACTTGTGGATCAGCGGGATGTCCACGCCGCCCACGAAGCCGACGACGTTGGTCTTGGTGGACTTGGCCGCCGCGACACCGGCGAGGTACGAGGCCTGCTCCTCGGAGAAGACCAGGTCCGCGACGTTGTCCAGCTGGACCGTGGAGTCGTCCACGATGCCGAAGGTGGTGTCCGGGTACTGCTCGGCGGCGGCCTTCACAGCCGTCGCGTACGCGTAGCCGACGCCGACGACCGGGTTGTAGCCCTGCTTGGCCAGGGAGACCAGGCGCTGCTCCTTGTCCGCGTCCGTCTCACCCTCGGTGGGCTCGATGTCCTGGGTCTCGTACCCGAACTCCTCCTCCGCCTTCTCCAGACCCGCGTACGCGGCGTCGTTGAAGGACTGGTCGCCCTTGCCGCCGATGTCGTACGCGATGGCGAGGCCCTTGTCACCCTTGGAGTCGGCGGAGGACGAGGCCTCCGTCGAGGTGCCGCCGCAGGCGGAGAGGACGAGGGCGAGGGAGGCGGTCGCTGCGCCTGCGACCGCTGTGCGGGAAACCCGGCGCATGTGTTGGTGCTCCTGTCGTACTAGCGCCGGGGGGTACTGCTCAGTAGGTGCTTCACAGCGTCGGCGCCGTATGTGGCTTTCGCCGCAGAGTAACGCGCGTAGACCCTCCGGGAAAGACTGGGTGGCCACGTTGTTATGGGGCCGTGTTGCAACGTGACTTGGGGGTTGTGGGGCGCGGGTGGGGGGGGGTGGTTCGGGTCGAGTCGCGGCTGCGGGTGCATCGTGGCTGGTCGCGCCCACGCGGCGGAGCCGCACAGTGACACAGCCCCGCGCCCCTGAACAGCATGGGCGTCGTCCGGCGTGGAAACGTGAAGCGGGCGGGTGTATGTGTACACCCGCCCGCTGTCAGCGCTCATCGCAGATCTGGACCTACTCGGTCTTCACCTTGATCGTGCCGTCGATGATCTCTTTCTTGGCCTTGGCGACCGCGTCGGAGAGGCCGGCGATCTCGGCCATCTTCGGGTTGGAGTCGGCGAGGCCGACGCCGTCGACCTTCAGGTCGAAGGTCTGGACGCCGGTGAGGGGCTTGCCGTCCTCGACGGACTTGGCGAGGGCGTAGACCGCGCCGCCGACGTCCTTCAGGGCGGAGGTGAGGATGTACTCCTTGTAGGGGGCGAGAGCCTCCTGGTTGTACTGGTCGGAGTCGACACCGATCGCCCAGACCTTGGCCTTGGCGGCGGCCTCGATGACACCCTGGCCGGAGAGGCCGGCGGCCTGGTAGACGACGTCGGCCTTCTTCTCGATCTGGCCCTCGGCGGCGGCCTTGCCCTTGTCGGGGCTGGAGAAGCCGCCCTCTTCGGCCGTCTGGGTCAGGTACTGCGAGATGACCTTGACCTTGCCGCCGCTGGTGTCCTCGACGCCCTGCTTGTAACCGGCCTCGAACTTGTGGATGAGCGGGATGTCCACACCGCCCACGAAGCCCACGGTGTTCGTCTTGGTGGCCTTGGCGGCCGCGACACCGGCGAGGTACGAGGCCTCCTGCTCGGCGAAGACGAGGGACGCCACGTTGTCACCCTCGACGACCGAGTCGACGATACCGAAGGAGGTGTCCGGGAACTGCTTGGCCGCGGCCTCCATGGCGGGACCGTAGGCGAAGCCGACGCCGATGACGGGGTTGTAACCCTGCTTGGCCAGCGAGGCCAGGCGCTGCTCCTTGTCCGCGTCCGTCTCGCCCTCGGTGGGCTCGATGTCCTCGGTCTGGTACCCGAACTCCTTCTGAGCCTTCTCCAGGCCCGCGTACGCGGCGTCGTTGAAGGACTGGTCGCCCTTGCCGCCGATGTCGTACGCGATCGCGAGGCCCTTTTCGCCCTTGGTGGTCTCGCTGTCGCTGCTACCGCTCTCGCTGCTGGTACCACCACAGGCGGTGGCGGCGAGCGCCAGCGACGCGACCCCCACCGCGACGCGGGTCAGTTTGGAAATCCGACGCATCTTGAAGTTCCCCATCTTCTCCAAAGCCCCGCGACCGGGTGCTCAGTTCGGCGCACATTAACGCGCGTAGACACTCCTGGGAACGGGGTTTCGACTGGCCGTTATCCATTCGTGCCGATGGCCGGTTACGTCCTCGTGAACCAGGGGATCGAAAGGGATGTGTGGGGCACAGTGCCTCTCATGTCCCTCGCGTTCCGTGTACGTGGGGTGACTTCAGCGTGAAGGTGCGCGCTCCGTACGGGGGTCGTACGGACACGCGCACCAGGCTGCCGCGAGGGTGGGCGGGGCGCAACCCGAGAAGGGTCGGTTACCGGCCGGCCGTGTCGAGGACGCGCATGCGGGCGTCCAGGAGGGCCGCTGCGGTGAAGAGTTCGACGCCTACGGTGATGGCGTGTTCGTCGGCGTCGAAGTCGCCCTGGTGGAGGTCGCGGACGGTGAGGTCGCCCGGGCGGCGGACGCCCAGGCGGGCCATGGCGCCGGGGACGTGCTCCAGGTACCAGGAGAAGTCCTCGCCGCCGAGGCTCTGCTCGGTGTCCTCGACGGACTTGACGCCGCGGCGGGCGACCATCGAGTCGTGGAGCAGTTCGGTGACGACGGGGTCGTTGACCACCGGCGGGACGCCCCGGATGTAGTTGATCTCGGGCTTGGCGCGGTGCATGGTCGCGACCTCGTGGACCGCCTCGTTGATCAGGTCGGGGGCCTGCCGCCAGGCGTTGATGTCCAGGCAGCGGACGGTGCCGGAGAGCTCGGCGTGCTGCGGGATGACGTTCGGCGCGTGGCCCGACTCGATGCGGCCCCAGGTCACGACGAGCCCGGCGCGGGCGTCGAAACGGCGGGCGACCAGCGCGGGCACGTCGGTGACGACCCGGGCGGCGGCGGTGACGAGGTCGGTGGTGAGGTGGGGGCGCGCGGTGTGGCCGCCCGGCCCGTCCAGGGAGAGCTCCAGCCGGTCGCAGGCCGAGGTGATGGGACCGTGGCGGAGCCCGATGAGGCCGGCGTCGACTCGCGGGTCGCAGTGCACGGCGATGATCCGGCCGACGCCGGCGAGCGCGCCCGTCTTGATCACGTCGGCGGCGCCGCCGGGCAGGACCTCCTCGGCGGGCTGGAAGATCAGCCGGACGGGGCGGGGCAGCTGTCCCTTGCGGTGCAGGTCGGCGAGGACGAGGCCGGCGCCGAGGACGACGGTGGTGTGCACGTCGTGGCCGCAGGCGTGGGCGCGGTCCGGGACGGTGGAGCGGTAGTCGCAGTCCACCTTGGTGTCCGGGATGGGGAGGGCGTCGATGTCGGCGCGCAGGGCGAGCGCGGAGCTGTCGGTGCCGTTCCAGTCGCCGATGTCACAGATGAGTCCGGTTCCGCTGTCGAGCACGCGCGGGCGGAGGCCTGCCTTCTCCAGGCGGGCCTTGATCGCGGCGGTCGTACGGAACTCCTGGTTGCCGAGCTCCGGGTGCATGTGCAGGTCGCGGCGGAACGCGACGAGTTCGGCACGCAGGGCTTCCGGCAACGTGCCGGGGAGCGACGCTTCGGCTTCCCCTGGCAGATCGGCCTCGGACTCTCGGGACATCAGTTGGTTCACCCTCTGAAGGGTAGGGCGATGGGGCGACCTTCTCACCCTCGATCAACAAAAAATCAGCCCGTGAGGGGAAGTTTTCCGGTCGCACAACGCATACGTATTGGCAGGGATGGGTATACCCGTCCGCCTCTTCGCGGGCAGGTGGACCTCGAGAGAGAAGGAAGCGCTGGGGTTGCCCGCGAATCCCACCATCTAAACGTCCAGGGGTGCCCGGACGATTCCCACACTCCACGGATACCACGTCCGCGCCACTTCACTGTCCCGGAACCATCACCGCCGCGCGCACGATCGGCTACACCTTGTGTTCGATGGGGTGGTCGGGGCGGCGTCGTAGTGGGGAGGCAGGGCGGCGATGGCCTGCGGTTGCGGGGGTGTACCTGGGCGTCGGGGCCGCCGGGTGTGATCGGGTGGCGCGGGGGTGGCGGGGTGACAGGGA
This sequence comes from Streptomyces sp. NPDC057474, assembly GCF_042802555.1. Lineage (NCBI taxonomy): Bacteria > Bacillati > Actinomycetota > Actinomycetes > Kitasatosporales > Streptomycetaceae > Streptomyces > Streptomyces sp. NPDC057474. The sequence continues at coordinate 17,101 of NZ_JBHVDX010000054.1, forward strand.
TCACGGGGGCGGTGGGGGGGCGCGGGCCGACGGGAGCGCGACCGGCGCATGGGGCGCCGACCGGCTCGCCTCCTCAGTCGACCGGCTCGCCTCCTCAGTCGACGGTTCGCCTCCTCAGTCGACGGTTCGCCCTGCTGCTCGTGGGCGCGGCCGCGTCGTCGGGGGCGGAGAGCCAGTACGTCACGAGGTGCAGGACGCGGACCGTGCCCGTAGCAGGCCACGAAGAGCGGGGGCGCGGGCAGGCCGCCCGGGGCGTCGTCGTACACCTCGGGGACCGTCGGGGAGACGATCAGAACGACCGCCATCACCGACACCAGCACCGCGGACATGCCGCCCGAGTCGGCGCGTACGACGTTGCCGAGCCAGGCGAAGCAGCACCAGCACCACCACAGGAGGGCGAGGACGACCATGCCGCCCAGCAGGCGCAGGCGGTGGGGGTCGGCGGCCATCAGGGCGGTGACCTGGGTGATGGCGTAGACGAATACGTCGAAGGCAAGCCGAAGAAGAGCTCGGCGGGCGTGACCTTGTGTCCGTCCGCCGTGGGTGTCAGCCGGACGCGTTCGCCGTGCGTCGTCACAACTCCCCCTTCGGGGAGGGCACTTCACCCTCCCCAGCCACGCGGCGCGACAAGCACGCTCCGACCGGGGAAGCGACCGCTCCGGATGCTCCCGGAGCTAACACTCGGATCAGCGGCGAGGATCAGCGGCGAGGACCGGCAGCGAGGATCAGCGGCTCAGATCGACACCACCGAGGACAGGCGGTGGACGTCCCGTGCCGTGCCCGTGACCCCGGACAGGAAGCCCTGGGCGCGGGGGGAGGCGTTCTGGGTGAGCCAGGTGGGGTCGATGTCACAGACCGCCACGCGTACGTCCGTTCCGGCCAGTGCCAGGGGCAGGGTGTGGACCACCGTCGACGGGAAGCTCAGGATCGTACGGCCGATGGGGCCCCGGCGGGCGATGAGTTCGAGAGGGAGGTCGGGGCGGACGATCTCCAGGCCCGTCTCCGCGGCGAGGGTGTGGAGTTTGTCGGTGCTCTCGCGGCGGTGGGCGAAGTAGCGGGTGGCGCCGTGGGCCGTGGCGAGGGAGCGGACGGCTTCGAGGTAGCGGTCGCCGTCCACCACGCCGGTCTCCACGAGGGACGTGCCCACGAGGTCGGCGCCCTTGGTGATGCGGGGCGGGCCGAAGCGGGCCCGGGTCCAGGAGAAGTCGTTGGCGGTGACGGAGACGCCCTCGGGGGTCTCGTCGATCGGCATGGAGGAGAAGACCTCGACGCGTCTGCCGGCGGTCGGGGTCAGGCGCTTGCGGGCCTTGGAGGAGACCGGGGCGAAGAGCAGGTCGCGGGGGCCGGGCCGGCCGCCCTTGCGGTGCCAGCGGACGAGGCGTTCGCCTCGGGCCAGCTGAGAGACGAACTCCATGGTCGCGGTGCCGTCGTCGACGACGACCACGTCCGGTGCCCGGGTGATGGTCAGCAGGAGCTGGACGTAGCGGGAGAAGGGGTCGCCCAGGACGACGCGGCTCGCGGCCCGCAGCAGCGGGGCGAGGCCGCCGATGGTGCGGAAGGGGGCGGCGGTGCCGCCGCGCGCCTCCTCCCAGCGCACGTCGTGGCCCTCGTCCCGGGCCAGTTCCGCCATACGGCGCAACTGGCCCCGGGTCATGGGGTCGTTGGGCGACAGGACCACCAGGGTGAGCCCCGCGCCGCCTGAACGGAAGGGCCCCGCGCCGGGGTCCTCGGGCGTGCCGAGGGCGTGGGCGTGCGCCCACTCCAGCACGTTCAACAGCTGTACCGGGCTCTCGACGAAGGCGAGAGTGTGGGGGCCGGCGGTTCCGGCGCGGGGGCTCATCGACGTATGACCGTCCCGTAGTGAGGGAGACCCGTGGTCAGGGATTGACGGACGTTCAGACCGAGACCGGCTCGCCCGCCGCCGCCGCGATCTCCGCCTCGGCGACGACGCCGGAGACACGGCGCAGCTTCTTCATGGGGCCGAGCTCGGAGTCGTAGACCTTCTTGACGCCGTCGCCGAGGGAGGCCTCGATGGTGCGGATGTCGCGGACCAGGCGCGTGAGGCCCTGGGGCTCGACGGAGGCGGCCTGGTCGGAGCCCCACATGGCGCGGTCGAGGGTGATGTGGCGCTCGACGAAGGTGGCGCCGAGGGCGACGGCGGCCAGCGTGGTCTGCAGGCCCGTCTCGTGGCCGGAGTAGCCGATCGGGACGTTCGGGTACTCGGCCTGGAGGGTGTTGATGACGCGGAGGTTGAGCTCCTCCGCCTGCGCCGGGTAGGTCGACGTGGCGTGGCACATCAGGATGTTGTCGCTGCCGAGGACCTCGACCGCGTGGCGGATCTGCTTCGGCGTCGACATGCCGGTGGAGAGGATGACCGTGCGGCCGGTGCCGCGCAGGGCGCGCAGCAGCTCGTCGTCGGTCAGGGAGGCGGAGGCCACCTTGTGGGCGGGGACGTCGAACTTCTCCAGGAAGGCGACGGCCTCGGTGTCCCACGGGGAGGCGAACCAGTCGATGTTCTTGCTCTTGGCGTACTCGTCGATCTGGCGGTACTCGTCCTCACCGAACTCCACGCGGTGGCGGTAGTCGATGTAGGTCATGCGGCCCCAGGGGGTGTCGCGCTCGATGTCCCACTGGTCGCGGGGGGTGCAGATCTCGGGGGTGCGCTTCTGGAACTTGACGGCGTCGCAGCCGGCCTCGGCGGCGGCGTCGATCAGCTTGAAGGCGTTCTCCAGCTCACCGTTGTGGTTGATGCCGATCTCGCCGACGACGTAGACGGGGTGGCCGGGGCCGGCGGTCTTCGAACCGAACGTGCGCAGACGGGAGTTGGTGCTCATGGTGGGACCAGTTCCTTACTTGTCGAGGGGGTCGAGAGAGTCGAGAGAGGGACCGAGGATCCAGCCGGCGATCTCCCGGATCGCGCCTTCGCCACCGGGGACGGTGGTGACCGCGCGTGCGGCGCCGCGCACGACGTCGTGGGCGCTGCCGACCGCCACGGGCCAGCCCACGAGGGCGAAGCACGGGAGGTCGTTGACGTCGTTGCCGACGTAGAGCACGCGCTCCGGCGCGATGCCCTGCTCCTCGCACCACTGCTTCAGTGCGAGGTCTTTCCGGTCGATGCCGTGGAGGACCGGGATCTGCAGCTTCCGGGCTCTGGCGGCGACGACCGGGTTCTTCTCCGAGGACAGGATGAGCATCGTCAGGCCGCTCTTGCGAAGGGCCGCGATACCGAGTCCGTCGCCGCGGTGCACGGAGACGAACTCCCGTCCGTCGGAGTCGATCAGCACCCTGTCGTCGGTCTGGGTGCCGTCGAAGTCGAGGACGACCGCGTCGATGTCGGCTGCGGTCGGGAGGGCGCCGGGGCGGTCCGCGTCGAAGAGCGGCGCGAGTGCCTGGGCGCGGGCGAGGTCGTGCGGGTCGTCGATCTCCAGGACCCGGGCGGGGTCGGTGCGGACGAGTTCCGTACGGCCGAAGAAGCGGTGCTGGTGCTTGCGCAGGCCGGCCGCGTCCATGGCGTAGGCGGCGCCGGTCTCCAGCAGGTCCTGGGGTCGGTCCTGGCGGCGGGGGCGGAACGACTTGTCGTGGTTGACGCCGTAGCCACCCTCCGACTCCGTGTCGTCGGTGGGCTCGGTCGTCTCGCCGCCCACGGCTCCCGTGCGGGCGGCTTCGGCGACCAGGGGCTCGTCGACCGTGTCCCGCCAGATGAAGCCGTGGAACGGGGCGACGGTGAGGGCGGTGTCGGCGCCGTGCTCCACGACGGCGCGGGCCACGCCGTCGATGTCCTCGCGGAGGATGAACGGGCTGGTGCACTGGACGAGGAGGACGACGTCGACCGGGGAGCCGTGGAGGGCCTCGTGGGCGTCCAGGGCGTGCAGGACGGCGGCCTCGGAGGTGGCGGTGTCGCCGGCGATGGCGGCTGGCCGCAGGACGACCTCGGCACCGGACACCCGGGCGGCGGCGGCGATGGCGTGGTCGTCGGTGGAGACGACGACGTCGGTCACCAGCCGGGCGCCCAGGCACTCGCGCACCGCGCGGGCCACCAGCGGAACGCCGCCGACGGGGGCGAGGTTCTTCGCGGGGACGCCCTTGGAGCCGCCGCGCGCGGGGATCACGGCGAGCACACGGCGTACGGAAGGCGCTTGACCCGCTTCCGGGTTGGACATGAGTGGAACTCCTTGCGGTGCGTGCGAAGAGGTCGGGCGGCTCACAGCTCCCCCATCCGGCGGATGACGGGCGCCACGCGCTGCACTCCGTGGCGGTAGGCGCCGCGCGCCGCCCGGCGCACGATCTGCCGTACGGGCCCGGCCTGCTTGTCGGCGGCGGGCGCCCCGGGCAGCGGTTCGCCGTCGGGGCCGAGGTGGTGGCGGGCGAGGATGCCGGGCAGATAGCCGGGCGCGGTGACGGGCGTGTAGTACGGCGCGAGGGGCGGCAGTCCGTCGGCCGCCACCAGCTTGGCGATGCGGTCGCGGGCCGCGTCGAAGGCGGTGGCGTACGAGCCGTCCGCGACGACGCCCTGCCGGGCCACCCACTCCGGGTCCGGCGTCGGCTCGTACCCGGCGTCCAGCTGGTCCCAGGAGGCGAGGCAGCCGGAGCCCACGAAGTGGTGGTTGCCGAGGGTCTCGCGGATCCCGAGGTCGGTGAGGACGACGGTGGGGATCCGGCGGTGCAGCGACTCCAGGGCGGCCGTGGAACTGATGGTGACCAGCAGGTCGGTGGTGTCGAGGACCTCGCCCATGTTCCCGTACACCAGACGGAAGTTGGCGGGTGCTCCGCCGGGGAGCCGCTGCACCAGTTTCTGGTACGGCAGTTCCTCGATGTGCGTGGTGTGCTCGCCCGGCTTGGAGCGCAGCTTCAGCAGGACCTGGCGGTCCGGGTGCAGCTTCGCGTGCTGGACGATCCGGTTCAGCAGGTACGTACGGTCCCTGCGGTTGTCCGGGACGGACGGCTGCACGGCGAAGGCGACCGTGTACGGGTCCTCGGCGCCGGCGTAGGGCTTGCCGCCCAGGAAGGGCAGCGCGACCTCGGTGACCGAGGAGGCGTCGGCGCCCACGCCCTCGTACACGGCCCGGAACCGGTCCGCGTCCTGGCGGGAGTTGGCGAGGACGAGGTCCGCGCCGTGCCGCAGCAGCAGACCGTCGGCGAGCTTCTCGTAGACGACACCGACGTAACCGGTGACGACCACGGGCCGCTTCGCACGCCCGTCCCAGGCCCGGCGCAGGCCGTGCAGCATCGCCTGGACACCCCCGCCGACGAGGGAGAGCAGGACGACGTCGTACGACTCCTCCTTCATGGCGCGCAGGAACTCGAGGCCGGTCACCTCGCGCAAGGAGTCGGGGCGGACGCCGACCTCTTGGAGTTGGCGGGCTGTGGGGGTGGCTCGGCCCCGCAGGAGGAAGCCGTCCAGGCGGATGTCCGAATCCTCCGGCGCGAGACGGTTCGCGGTGAGCGCGCCCCATTTCCACCGGGTGTCGGAATCCGCGAGTACGGCGACTCGCAGGCCGTTCGTAGCACTTGCTGGCACATCGAAGACGCTAGGAAGCGATTCCGTTGAACGGCCCAACCCGACTACAACAAAGGGTTAACAGCACATCGCCGAATGGCGAATCGGGGTGCGGAAGGCACAGAAAAGTGCCCGGTTCACGGTACCGCCACGTGTCGTTCACCTGACATCAAGCAGGTGGTCAAGACGAATGCCGGAGGGCCGCCTAACGTCACGGGGGTGGTCAAGCTCTCCGTCATCGTGCCGTTCTACAACGTGCAGCAATACGCGCCCGACACCCTGAAGAGCCTCAGAGTCAACGCTCGCGAGGACTTCGAATTCATTCTCGTCGACGACTGCTCTCGCGACGAGACACCGGACATTCTCGCGCGCGCGGAGCGCGAGCTGCCGGGGGCGGTGTATGTCAGACACGAGAAGAACGGAGGACTGGCGACCGCGCGCAACACGGGCATCGACAAGGCCCGCGGCGAATACCTGACGTTCCTCGACGGGGACGACTGGCTCGCCCCCGGCTACTACCCCCAACTTCTGGGCGCCATAGAGGACCTGGGCTGCGACTTCGTGCGCACGGACCATGTCCAGTGCACCGCGCGGGCCCGCTCCATCCACCGGGTGCCCAACGGGCGCCGGGGCGTGGTGATGAACCCGCGGGACGCGATCCTGCCCGCCGACCGCTCCACCTCCGTCGACTACGCGTACGCCTGGGCGGGCATCTACCACCGCCGGCTGGTCGACAAGGGTGTGCTGCACTTCACTCACGGGCTGCGCACGGCGGAGGACCGGCCGTGGATCTGGAAGCTCCACCGGGAGGCTGATTCCTTCGCCACGGTGGGGCTGCTGGGCGTCTTCTACCGGCGCGGCGTGGCGTCTTCCCTGACCCAGATCGGCGACGTACGACAGCTCGATTTCATTCGCGCATTCGACCAGGTCATCGCGGAAACGGCGCAGGACCGGGACGCGGACAGACTTCTCCCCAAGGCCGTGCGCACCTATTGCGCGATTATCTCCCACCATTTGGGATCCATCGAAAGGTTCGAGCCGGCGGTGGCACGGAAACTGAAGTCGATGAGCGCGGTCGCGCTGCGCAGAATGCCGCAGGACGTGCTCGACGAGGCCCTCGACTCCATGGACGTCCAGCGCGCCACCCGGCTGCGCCGGCTGCGCCGCCGTTCCGCCGCCACGGGGGTCGCCGCGTGACCACGCAGATCTTCATGGCGTCCACGCTGTACGGCACGGCCACGCTGGCCGCCGCCCTGGACACCGAGTGCTTCCGCCCCGCCGCCCGGCGCATCCTGCTGATCTCCAACAACGCGGCGACGCCCGAGACGGCCCCCGCCCTGGACGAGATGCCCGGCTTCGAGCGGCTGCGCGGCCGCTTCGACGAGGTGATCTCCTGGAACGAGACCATCTCCCCCTTCCACCCGGGCGGCTGGTCCCCGCGTTTGGACGACGTACCGCTGTGGGAGCGGCACCTGCGGCTGCTGTGGAACCTGGGCGACGACGACGTCGAGCTGGCCGTGGAGTCCATCCAGGTCCACCCGGCGCTCGGCTTCGCCCAGATCTTCACCGGCGCCCCCGTGACCGTGTACGCGGACGGCCTGATGAGCTACGGCCCCACCCGCAACAAGATCGACCCGCTGGTCGGCACGCGCATCGACCGGCTCCTCCACCTGGACCTGGTGCCGGACCTGAAGCCGCTGCTGCTCACCGAGTTCGGGGTCGAGGCGGAGATCGTGCCGACGGACGCCTTCGTGAAGGTGCTGGCGGAACTGGTCGACACCGGTGACACGCTGCCCGCGATCGAGGAGCCGGCGCTACTGCTCGGCCAGTACCTCTCCGCGCTCGGCATCCTCACCGCCGAGGAGGAGGAAGACCTCCACGTTCGGATGCTGAACGGCGCGGTCGCGCTCGGCCACACCAAGGTCGTGTTCAAGCCGCACCCCAGCGCCCCGGCCCGTTGGTCGCGCGGCCTGGAGAAGGAGGCCGAGCGCCTCGGCGCCGATCTGACGGTCCTGGACACGCCGGTCCTCGCCGAGGTGCTCTACCAGCGGATGCGTCCGGCCCTCGTCGTCGGCTGCTTCTCCACGGCCCTGCTCACCGCCTCCGCGCTGTACGGCCTTCCGGTCGCCCGCGTCGGCACGAGCACCCTGCTGGACCGGCTCGCCCCGTACGAGAACAGCAACCGGGTGCCCGTCACGATCGTGGACGCGCTGCTGCCGGAGCTGGGCGACCGGGCGGCGGTCACCTCGCAGAAGCCGGGCACGATGGTGGCGGACCTCAACGGCCTGGTCCGGGCGGTGGGTTTCGCGATGCAGTCGAAGATCTACCCGTCGCTGCGCGCCGAGACCGCGGTGTATCTGACGAAGCATCTGAGCGCGCACACCCTGCGGTACTTCAAGCGCCGCCGCCTCACCTCGCTGGGCCTGCCCGGCGGTATCCCCGTCCAGCTCGCCTTCATCCCGCGCAACGCGACGGTGCGAAGAGTCGCGCGGCGGGCCCGGTCCCTCAAGCGAGCGACCTTGGGGTGAGCCCCGGGTGACATCTTCAACAGAGACCGCCGACAGGCCTGAGTCCCGGCTGCGGGAGCGTCGTGGCTGGTCGCGCCCCGCGGCAGAGCCGCAAAACGATACAGCCCCGCGCCCCTTCGGGGGCGCTCGGCCCAAGCCTCGGTTGTATGCGCTGGACGGGCTGCGGTTGCTCGCCGCACTCTCTGTCGCGGCCTATCACTACGGTGGTCGCGACGGGGAGATCGGCAAGGCGTGGGGGGCTTCGCCGACCGTGCAGTTTCCGACCGCTCACACCTGGTTCGCGTACGGCTGGGCGGGGGTTCAGGCCTTCTTCGTGATCAGTGGGTTCGTCATCTGTGCGAGTGGGTGGGGGCGTTCGGTCCAGTCGTTCGTGGCCTCCCGCGCGGCGCGGCTGTTCCCGGCGTACTGGGCGGCGGTGATCCTGGTCGCGGCGGTCTTCGCGCTTCCCGGCATCGCCTTCGCGCGGGTGTCCGCCAGCGACTTCCTGGTCAACCTCACGATGCTGCAGATGCCGCTCGGCGCGGACCGCGTGCTGGGCGTGTGCTGGACCCTGTGGGCGGAGGTCCGCTTCTACATCCTGTTCGCGCTGTGTGTGGTCCTGCCCGGGGTGACCCGCAGACGGGTGATCTGGTTCTGCGGCGGCTGGACGCTGGCCTCCGTCCTGGCGCGGGCCGCGAAGGAACCGCTGCTGGACGTGGTCCTGATGCCGGAGTACGCGTCCCTGTTCATCGGCGGCATCGGCCTCTACCTGGTGCACCGCGACCGCCGGGACACCGCGGCCTGGCTGATCGTGGTGTTCAGCCTGCTGCTGAGCCAGTACCACACGGTTGAGGACATGTGGCACGCCCCGAACCCCGACTTCTTCTCCTACCGCTCCCAGCTCGGCATCATCCTCGCCGTCACCGTCGGCTTCGTGGCCGTGGGGGCGGTGGCCCTGGGCCTCCTGGACCGCGTGAACTGGCCCTGGCTGACCACCGCGGGTGCCCTGACGTACCCCTTCTACCTCGTGCACGAGCACCTGGGCTGGCCGGTGGTCCAGGCACTGCACCAGGGCCTGGACATCCCGTCCTCCCTCACCCTCGCGCTCACCGTGGCGCTGATGCTGACGCTCGCCTGGCTGCTGCACCTGTGGGTCGAACGCCCGTTGCAGCCATTGCTGCGCAAGTCACTCGGGGGGCGCCGTGGTTGAACGTGAAATTGGCCCAGTGTTCATTCGACCCGAGGATTCGAAATCGCCTCCGCGGAGAGACTCCGCATCATCCTTGACCGGGCCATAGCCATCTCATAGGTTCCTGGCCCGTTCGCCTGTTCGCCTCGTCGACGCAAGAGAGTCTTCTGTCCTCATGACCTCTGAACAAGGCACGATCCGGCTCCCCCGTGAACTCGATGACGTCCCCGGCTGGTTTCCGGTGCTCGACCAACTGCTCTTCGACTGGCTCCTGAACCGACAGGAGGTCGCGGGCGAGAGGGGCGACCTTCTGGAGGTCGGCGTCTACATGGGCAAGAGCGCCATCTTCCTCGGCCGGCATCTCCAGGAGGGCGAGGCCTACACGGTCTGCGACCTCTTCGAGAGCGACGCACCGGACGACGCCAACGCGGCGGAAGCCACCAAGTCGTACCGCAGCACGCTCACCCGCCAGGCCTTCGAGGCGAACTACCTCTCCTTCCACGACGAGCTGCCCCGCGTCCTGCAGGGCCCCAGCTCGATCGTCCCCGGCGAGGTCAAGCCGCGCTCCTGCCGTTTCGTGCACATCGATGCCTCGCACCTGTACGAGCACGTCGAGGGCGACATCACCGCCGCCCGGGACATACTCCTCCCCGGCGGCCTCGTCGTCCTCGACGACTTCCGCTCGGAGCACACCCCGGGCGTCTCCATCGCCGCGTGGGAGGCCGTCCTCAACCGGGGCCTCAACCCCATCTGCCTCAGCACGCAGAAGCTCTACGGCACCTGGGACGACCCGGAGCCCATCCAGGAGGCCCTCCTGGAGATGGTCGCGGAGCGGGACGACTGCCACGTCAGCAACCAGCAGGCAGCCGGCCACCGCATCATCCGCCTCAAGTCCAAGGGCATGAAGGCTCCCGCCTTCCCGAATTCCCGCCACTGGACAGAGCCTCCGCCCCCGGCCCCAGCCCCGGCAGCCCCCAAGCCACAGCCCCCGGCCCGCCCCCGCCCGCCCCGGCCCCCGCAGAGCAGCGCCCGCAAACTGGCCGTGGACCTGCTGCCACCGCTGGTGACGAGGGCGATCAGGAAGGCGAGGGCGGGGAAGTGAGTGGCGGGTCGGTAGTGCCGCAGGGTCGGTAACGACGCAGGGTCGGTAACGACGCCGGGGCGGTAACGACGCCGGGGCGGTAGTGCCGCAGGGTCGGTGAACGACGCACGTCGATAAGCGACGCGGATCGTGTGTTCCCCGCGCCTCGCAGGGCGCGGCCTCGCAGGAGGCTCCGCCCCTGAACGGGGCCGCAGTTCCCCTGAGGGGCGCAGCCCCGAAAGGGGCGCGGGGAACTGCGCGACCAGCCACACCCAACCCGCAGCCGCCCACCGACCTCCCCCGCCGAGCTCTCAGCTCCCCCCACTCCCCCGCAGCGTCACGGCAATCCCAACCAGCACCGCCTCGAGCCCCGCCTCGAACCCCCGCTCCTGATCCCGGTGGGCCACCGCGCTGTTCCCCGGCTCACGCGGCAAGGAAATGCAGCCCCGCACCCTGGAGGTCCTCGACGACCTCGGCGTACTCGACGCGGTCCGCGCCGGCGGCGGCCCCACCCCCGTCGGCATGGTCTGGAGCGAGGGGAGCCGACAGGGCGAGCACCGGATGTTCGAGGTGTCGGCACCGACGGAGGCCGAGCCGTACCAGGGCCCGTGGCTGATCCCCCAGTGGCGGACACAGGAGATCCTGCTGTCCCGCCTGCGGGAACTGGGCGGCGACGTCACCCTCGACCGAGGCTGACCGCACTGACCCAGGACGCGGAGGCGGGACGACGTCCTTCACCACCGGCCCCGAGGTCGGCGCCCGCTACGCCGTGGCCGCCGACGGGGGCCGCTCCACCGTGCGGCGCCTCCTCGGCATCGGCATGACCGGCGAGACCGTCGACCCGAGCCCGACCCTGGTGGCCGACATCCGCGTCCCGGCCCTCGACCGTGACAACTGGCACCTGTTCCCGCCGGCCGGCGAACACGGCTTCATGGCGATCTGCCCCCTCCCGGCACCGAGGACTTCCAGCTGGCCGCCAACTTCCCGGACCCGGACAAGGTGGTCGACCTCTCGCCGGACGGCATCCGCAAGGGTCGTCGCCGCCCGCTCCCACCTCGCCCCCGAGGACGTGACGGAGGTGCGCTGGGCGTCGGACTTCCGGCCCCGGACCGCGCTGGCGGACCGCTTCCGCGAGGGGCGCGTGTTCCTCGCCGGGGACGCGGCGCACGTCCACTCGCCCGCTGGGGGCCAGGGCCTCAACACCAGCGTCCAGGACGCGAACAACCTGGGCTGGAAGCTGGGCGCGGTGCTGCGCGGCGACGCGGACGAGGCGCTGCTGGACACGTACGAGGAGGAGCGGCGCCCGGTGGCCGCGGCCATGCTCGGCCTGTCCACGCGGGTCCACCGGGGCAGGAACGCCGTGGCCGGGCCACCCAGCAGCTGGGCCTCGGCTACCGGGAAGCCTCCCTCTCCGTCGACACCACCCGCGAGCACCTGCCCCCGGACGCCCTCCACCCCGGCGACCGCGCCCCCGACGGCGACGCGGCGACGTACGCCTCTTCGACGCCTTCCGTGGCCCGCACTGGACCCTGCTCACGGTCGCGGTCGGCACCGACGCGCCGACGGACCTTCCAGACCTGCCGGATCTGCCGGACCTGCCGGACCTGCCGCGACTGAAGAACGTACGCCCGGTTCACATCCCGCCCTACGAGGCCTACGGCACCGGTGTCTTCCTCATCCGCCCCGACGGCTACGTCGGCTACGTCGGCTGGGCGGGCGACACCCCGACCGGCCTCACCGCATACGCGACCGCAGCGGGTCTCTCGCCTAGGCGCCGCTCGCCAGCGACAGCTTGACCGCGAACCCCAGGAACAACGCCCCCGCCGCCGAGGTGGCCCCCGCCGACAGCCGCTTCCGGCGACGGAAGCCGGCGGCCAGCCTGGTGCCGCTGAATATCAGCGCGCTCAGGTAGAGGAAGCTGGCGACCTGGGCGAAGGCGCCGAGCACGACGAAGGAGAGGGCGGGGTAGGCGTACCCGGGGTCCACGAACTGCACGAAGAACGTTCCAAAATCCAACTGCGTGTTAGCCTCCGGCCATGACGACCAGGACCAGACCCAGACGCCAGGCAACCGGAGCCAAGGCAGGCGCAGAGGTCGAGACCAAGTGGACGACCGAGGAGCTAGCCGAGCTAGCCGAGCTAGAAGCAGCTACCGCTCTCCTACCCGAGGACGCCCCCCGAGGACTGTTGTCGGTCCGCCTCTCGGTCCTCACCGAGGAGACAACCTCTCCGGTTCGTCAGGAACTCGACCTCAGGCGGCACGCCGTACAGAAGGGCATCCGAGCCATCGGAGTAGCCCGAGACCTCAACGTGTCGGCAACCAAGAAGTCCCCCTTCGAACGCAAGGAACTTGGTGACTGGCTTAAAAACCGGATTCCAGAGTTCGACCTGATCCTCTTCTGGAAGCTTGACCGGTTCATTCGCCGGATTACCGACCTTCACGAAGCAATCACGTGGTGCCAGAAGTACGACAAAAACCTTGTTTCTCTGAATGACACCCTGGATCTCGATTCCCCTATGGCACAGGCGATGGTCACCTTCATCGCTGCCGTGGCCGAGATCGAAGCGGCCAACACCAAAGTCCGTGTCACTTCCCTGTGGGAGCACACCAAGGCTAGTGACGATTGGAGGGTCGGGAAACCCTCCTACGGGTACTACGTTGACAAGGTGGACGGGAAGAACAAGCTCGTACAATACCCAGACGAGGCGAAGGTGCTCAGGTACATGTACCGAGCTGCCATCCGAGGAGTCCCGGCAAACCGGATTGCACTGGTCCTCAACAGAGCCAAGGTCCCGACCTACAGCAATAGAACATGGAACAACCAGCAAGTACTTCGGAACCTTCGGAACCCCGCCATCAAGGGAGTGCGCACCGAAGGCGGAACCAAATCCGCTGGATACCGCTCTAAGCCTGTTCTGGACAAGAACGGCAAAGAGATCATGGTCACCGACGAGCCAATCCTCACAGCCGAAGAGTTCGACAAGGTAGGTGAAGCTCTCGACACCCGAAAGAAGAACAAGAGGCATCACGAGAAGAACCGAAACCCCACCCGATTCCTAGATGTCATGAAGCACCGCGACTGTGGTAACAACATTAACGAGACCAACAATTACAAAAAGCTTGCTTCTGGCGAGGAAAGGGAGTACCGCTACCTCAGGTGCCCCAAGTGCCGAAAGCCCGGATTCGTAATCCCCCAGCCTGAACAAATGTATAGCTGGATCGCTAGCGAAGTGATCAAATCCATCGGAGAGCATGACGTGGTCTACCGAGAATACTCCAAGGGGGAAGAAAACCGTAAGGAGCGGAAGCGCATCCAAGATTCCATCAGCTACTACATGACTGGCCTGGAACCTGGGGGCCGGTACGACAGGGAGGGTTTCGTTAAGGAGCGGGCTCAGGAAACTCTCGATAACCTCATGACCGAGCTGGACAAGATTGACCCGGAGTCGACTAAAGACAGGTGGATTTACGTTCGATCTGGACAGACCTACGTCGAACACTGGCAGAGCGGCGGAGTGGAAGCCATGGAAAACGACCTCCTGCGAGCCGGAATTACATTCGACATCTGGAAGGAGGACGGAGAAGTGCTGACGGATATGAAAATCCCGGAAGACTTGCTTGACCGCCTCGTGCGGACCGCAGATATCGACTAGGCCGAGTAGCCCCTAGCGCCAGAATGAGCCCCGCCTTTCGAGTCGGGGCCTTTCTCATGTCCGCACACAAATTAAGGAATCCACTATTTGGACAGATTCAGCAAAAAGTGCCTACACCCCTTGGCGCTACTGGCCGCGTGATTGTGGTCACGCCCTCACTCGGGAGGGATTTTGGGTCCTCCCTGATCCACGGAGACCCGTGCAGGTTTAAAGACCATATGACGTCCCGATCCGGAAAACGCCCGTAAGGGGCCCACCCCCCTCCCCCTGGGCACCCATATACACAAGCGCTGCGATAAATCCACAAACAAACTTCTGTGCTCGATCGATGAAAGAACCGAGCAAGTGCTAACGCTTCTGAAAGCTTGTCTCAGCCTCAATCTCAGTTAGCTTGACCCAAACCACTTGGCCCCGATTGTTCGGCTGTCAGGCGAACCCTTCAACGTTGCCGACAAGAGACCTGAGTGAAGAACTGTCGGCTAACGGTATGCGGGTCCTGACGAGGATGAATTGGCGGACATCGTGTCCTCTAATTACAGTTTCGGCCGTGGCCGCCCTCGATGACGATCTTCACCCGGCGTGCCGTACTCCTGCTGGGGATGCTCCTGAGAGGACGGCAGGAGGAGACACAGGGCACCGGGAGTCTTGCCGACAGTGGGACATGCCAAAGGGGCCGACTCATGGAGCCGACCCCGGGTCTTACTGAGTGCCCATCCGGGCTATTCGATTGAGGCAGAAGAGAGGGTCCCTCCCCCTCCTACAACCCAGGTACCTCCCGAGCCCACATGAGCGAATTATCGGGTGCGAAACCGATCCTCATACCTTTGCGTTCGCTGGGCCCGCAGGCCTTTGCAATCAAGAGAATCATCGTGTGCACACTCGCCATCTACCGTGACGTCAACCAGGGTCTTATTTCCCTCAGCGTCAACTCTAAAAACTCTGACTTTAATGTTTCCCTTCTTGGCCTGCTTCTGCGGGGTCACGCTTTCTCTATCCGTCATATCGGATTCGAGGACTAGAGGTCCTTTTAGGTGCTCACCTAGAGAATTCGATTTCGATTGAGGCGCGGAACTGCCATCTTCTCCTCGCTCAAGGAATCCCAACTTCTCGGCTTCGGTCAAGTGATTCTCAATGGTGCCGGAATCATCCGGAAGGAAATGAGACATTGTCTCGACTGGTTCCGTTGTCTTTGTCTTACTCATCGCCACATAGGCAGCGGCCAGAGCCTTTAGGTAGTTGTCACTTAGTGGACCCTTTCCGTCACTCTGATAGTTCCGAACTGTCCGCAGTGCATCCAGTGCCGTACCCATGGCGGACACAGTCTCCGGGGGGTTCGGGTGAGACAGCTTCACGTCTCGGAGTACAGCGCCTGTGATGCCGCACCTGGCGGCTCCCTGCTTGTCTGTCGTGATGTGCAGCTCGGAGGGGAACGGGCCTGTCTCTGTCCAGACGGCCCGCACAGTCCAGGGGCCGATCTGCTGTGTCGTCTCCTCAATTTCCATACCGCCGACTGTACTTGGTGACGTGATGTGCAGCCCTCGGATTCTCAAAGTCCGCTCAACCACTTACTTAGTTAGTTAGGGAATGCCACCTAAATAAATTGAGACCCAGATCACACCACCAGACCTGTAACGACTGAGCAGAACAGAACGATGTACCTAGTGACGGATCGATTGCTTGTCCGTGCTCTACTCGCTAGGAATGAAAAACTGCTCATGCTTTAGCCTGCCCTAAAACTGGCGGCCAGCATTCGCCGCAATCGAATACAACGAAGAGCCCGCCAGGCGAATTGGCGGGCTCCTCTATTTTCATCATCCCGCATCCAGAGGTCTGGCTTACGCCGAGCCTCTTTCCTTACGTCCGAATGGAGAAGCCCACATGCCGACTGTACTCGACCCTTTTTCCGACGCTGGCTCTACTAACCCTGCCTGGATGTGTGACTACTGTGGTACTTCCAACCCTGTACACGGGAATCACGGTGGTTCCGTGAATCCTGATCAGGAAGTTTGCCTGGAAAAGCCTGTCACCTACGCTACTCCCAATTGCGACACATGCCAGCATCTGATTGGACACCATGACGGATGCCCCGAGGTTGCCCAGGCGCCCCCTGTAGCCACTGAAACAGTGAAGCCGGTGTCTACTCCCATCGAACCTGAGAACAGCCCTCAGGGAGCGAATGGAGGGCGTGTGGTTCAAAGGTGGGTTAACGCTCTTGCCGGTGCCCAGACGACTGTCCCCGGAAGGGATGGCAAAGACAAGCGTCTTTCCTGGTCTGAGAAGGCACTCGGCATGGTGATTGCGAACCATGCCAACTGGAGCAAGGGAACCGTCTTCATCGGAACCGAGAAGCTGGCAGAGATAACCGAGTCTGATGAACGGAACGTCAAGGCCCGCCGTGCCGCCCTTAAGGCGCACGGCTGGCTAGTGGAAACTGGCAACTACCGGATGGGATGCAAGGTCTTTCAGCTCACCATTCCCGAGTGATGGGGTGGCAGTTCTTACCACCCCTGGCATCCATGGGGGTGGTAGTTTCCAACACCTGGGGTGGTGGTTCTTATCACCTGGGGTGGTAGATCTGACCATCCATACTTACTAAGAACCCACAAAGGTTCTTATATAGAGAAAGCTCGACTGAGGGTCGAGCAGTCAGCCGCTTTTGGCGGCTAAGTAGATTCATAGACCCAGATGGGCCAGAATCCATCTGGGGATGGAAGGTCGCATCTGAGTCCAGATGCTCAGTCCTCCTCCGCCGGCACTAGCCAGGAGCTAACTCCTGCCTGTCCTCCGGAGTCTCTTCAATCCCAGATGGGAGAGAACCCTAAGGTTCTCGTGTTCGTGATGGACAGATGGTCTTCGACAGATTCACTACTGGATCTCACCTGCACCTACTGCTATGCACTCCGGTGCTTAACGGTGACCTCCATCAGTTCATGGACCATCTGACAGTTGTTTCTCATTCCATCCACCGATGACCAGTCGGCAACAACCACCCCCGTAGCTTTGCGAGGGGGATGGTCGTCTTGACTTGGTCACGGCGTCTTGAATGTGGCCGCCGGTTGGCAGCTACCTTCAAGATTCCTTAACTGCAATCTACTCATCCGTATCCTCGGTGAGACGGACGAAGACTGACGGAGGTACCGAGACGATGACCGAGAGCGAATGGCTGGAGCACTGGATTCGACAGGCTCCAGAGCCTTCGGAGGAGGAGATCGAAATCCTTGTGGATCTCTTCTTCGGAACCGGCGAAGACTGACGAGGTACCGAGATGCTTAGACCGATAGAGAGACACTTCCGGCTGGCAGCAGAAGGCACGCCTACCCCCGCCGGGGAGGTGCAGGTAGGACAGCAGATCTTGTGGAACGACCGGTGGACCTACGTGACCAAAGTGGAAGCCGTCGACAAGCCGACCTGCTACTCGCCCTACGCACCAAACGGCCCGCACGTGGCCATTACCTTCGGCCGCAGAAGCACTCCCGAGTACTTCCATGCCGAAGAACCGATCAAGGTCAAAACAAGTAGGTAGCAATGCTGGCCAACAGCAATAAGGAGGATCTGCACGGTTCCCCCGTCACGTCGAGGCACCTCTGAAATCATGAAACGACCGTTCTCATGGCTCAGGAGCATTCGAAGAAGGCCTCCCAAGGAATCCACGAGCACCGCTTGCCAAGTCCACTGCTGTATGACCTCTCCTACGCAGCGCGGGCGTTCCTAGCGCTGAACCCTCATCACGGCACTCCTGTCTCTCCTCGGTCTCCCTGACTACCGGGGAGAGGCAGACCTCTCTATTCGCAGTACTGCCACCCTCTGAGGTGGCCTTTTTATTTGAGCCAAAGAGATTTGTCAGAGCTACAGAAAGGTAGGCCCCGTGACAAAGACGTGTTCCAGGTGTCAATACGATAAGCCGCTTGCTGACTTCAACAAGAGTCCGATTCACGCAAGCCAAGTCCAGCCATACTGTCGCGAGTGTCAGCGCGAGTACTTTCGGCAGTGGTATTCGAAGAATCAGCGTCACACGTTCCCTAGGGAGGCCGCGTGATCTTAGGAGCAAGAGCCAAGAAAGAACAGAACTGATGAAGAACGAGCGAGTAGCGGCACTGGCCGCTGAGATTAAGGAGAACTGAAATGACTACTTTCATGCCTGAGCGATTCGATGACATCCCCGACCTTACCTACAGTGCCCAGCCGGTGAATATGGCGCATGTTGCTTACGAGCGAACCCGAATTGATCAGCTTGAGCAAGAACTCAAGCAGAAGAGCGACCCGACTTACCGGGCCATCTTCGAGGCTCCGGCCCTCCCTGATAGCTACACCGAACACGAGATTGACGATGCCACAGTGAAGGCAGCGGGCAAGGATCTTACTCGCCGACTTGAGTATGTGGCAAAGCATCTGGCCGAGCATGAGGTTCAGTCGGTGGCATTCCAGCAGACCATCTCTCGCAGGAAGCGGGATGAAGCCGATTACCAGGCTCGGCTTACTCAGGCTGTAGAGAACGGGGAGAATATCCCCGACCCCGCAGAGCATGACGATTTGACTCCACTCCATAAGGAGCTGACCAAGCTTGAGAACGCGATAAAGGTTGGCGCCAATGTGGCCCACGAGAGCCGGGCCAAACTAGATTCCGCATACCTGGATCTCTGGGCATCGGAGCCCTACCGTAAGTGGGCTGACCGAGACCGGGACAAGCGTTGGGCTGATTACCGTAAGGCTGTGGACCTGGTGAATACCGCTCTCTCTGCTATCGAGAGCATCAATTCGAAGCTTCCGCATCCGTACGGGGACGAGAACGGGATTCCATTTGAGGCCCCGGTCAATCTCGGTCGTGGTGGCCTTGACCCGAATACGCAGGGGCAGGCTAAGCCGACCATTCGTGAGGCTCTTAGCATCCTGACTCAGCATCAGGTCAAGGCGTACAAGCTTGCTCAGCTTGATTCTGACCAGAAACAGGATTACTCGGAGCGAGCCAGGATCGAACTCAAGTGAGTCACATCGAAGAGGCCAGGGAGTTCGTCAGAGTTCACCGCAACCGTCAGAGGGGTTTGCCAGATAGGCATGGGGCACCTGAGGAAGACGTAATTCTTGAAGGCTTGGGACAGGGAGGAATGACCCCAGACGGGTCCGAGAGCGTTCTCGATTGGTCGCTGGAAAGCGAATACATGACTGCGGTCAAGTTCCGGATTGATTGGTAACCCGAAGAGCCCCCGGCATTGTGACCGGGGGCTCTATTTCCAGGGCTAGGCGCCTTGTGTCGCTCGCCGTCGCGTCCAGCCCCGGAGTCTCACCATCGGATAGGCAGGGCGTCACCGCCCACGCAGATAGGGCAGGGCCGCTTAAACGTCCAGTTACAGACCTCGCACCCATTGAATCCACAGCACTGGTCACACCAGATGGAACCGTGTCCAGCACACTGCCCGCAATAAGTGATTAGGGGTTGGAACTCTGGCTCTCTGGTAGCACTACCTCGGACACGGGTCATAGTGCCGATAAGGGCCGAGGGCCGGGGCCCCGGATTGCCGTTCGATAGTGACCCGCCAAACGCGGTCGAGACTCTTGAGTTCCTGCCTGCAATCGGCACACTTCTCACCCGAGGGGGCGTACGTGACGTAGTCGCCCCTCCTGGCATCCGTCTCAGCTGTCGTCGTCGCCATGTGTCGGGCCCCTCTGCTCTCCGCGTTCTGAGGGCCCATGGTTGGCCCGATCGCTGGGACGTAGGAACCTCTTCCATTCCCCCACTTTGGGACGTCCGCGAGAGGTAGAACGTCCCTACAGGACAACCGGGAGGGGGTGACGCCATGGCTGGCAACGAGCGGCTACGGGCGACGCTGGTAGCGGGTGGCTGGACACATGCAACTCTGGCTGAGGTAACGGGAGTTGATCCGAAGAGCGTTGAGCGATGGGTGAACCTGGGGAGGGTTCCCAGAAGGGCAACGGCCGTCAAGGCGGCTGAGGCTCTGGGGGAGGACGTCAACGCACTGTGGCCAGCCCTGAGGCAGGCCCGGTCAGCAAGGGCCGTGAGCCCTGAGCTAGTGGCCCTCTACGAGCAGCGGGCAGACCTCCCTGTGTCCGTGTTCGTCGACCTCCTGTCGTCGGCACAGGAACGGGTCGACGTGTTGGTCTATGCGGCCGTCTTCCTGCATGAGGCGTACCCCCGACTCAATGACCTTCTGACGGAGAGGGCCGAGGCAGGGTGTCAAGTACGGATCTGCCTGGGTGATGCCGACTCTCCAAACGTTCAACTCCGGGGCCAGGAAGAGAAGTTCGGACACGGTATTGAGTCCAGATGCCGTCTGGCTCTACTCCACTACCGGCCCCTAATCGGTGCTCCTGGGGTGGAGATCAGGACCCACGGGACAACCCTCTACAACAGCCTCTACCGGGTCGATGATCAGGTGTTGGTCAATGCCCATGTCTGGGGAGTCAACGCATACGGTGCGCCAGTCTGGCACCTCCGCCGCACAGAGGCCGGGTCGATGTTCAACACCTACGCCGAGTCATTCGATGCCGTCTGGTCGACGGCTCAGGAGGTCACCCGTGGGACGGACTGAGTACTACGACGATCCTTCGGCCCCTGAGCCGAACAGCTTGGTTGTAGCGGCCTCTGCCGTGGTCACCGACGACCAGGGGCGCATCCTTCTCCAGAAGCGCTCAGACAGCGGCCTGTGGGCTCTGCCGGGTGGTGGCATGGAGATGACCGACAGCCTGCCTGGAACTGCCGTCCGGGAGGTCAAGGAAGAGACAGGGTTGGACGTAGAGATCACGGGTCTCGTCGGCACGTATACCGACCCCCGGCACGTGATCGCGTACAGCGACGGGGAGGTACGCCGACAGTTCAACGTGTGCTTCCGGGCCCGGCTCGTCGGCGGGACCCTGGCTATCTCGGATGAGTCCCTGGAGCTGCGATGGGTGGCCCCTGAGGACCTGGAGAGCCTGCCTACGCATCACACACAGCGGCTGCGGTTGCAGCACGCGACCGAGGGGCGAGAGGCCCCATACCTGGGATGAGGTAGGGGGCCTCTGCGTCTACTCCAGAGCATCAACTCATCGAAGATTGATGCTAGTTGGCACGCCGCACGGCACGGATAACGGGAGGCTTCTTGCGTCGCGACTGAGCAACCACAGCCGCATTCTCAGCCAGCGAGGCAAGGGGGGTCCCGGGGGTTTCTGGCTTCGGTCGGCGTTGTCTTGGCGCCGTGTCCACACCCAAGCCCCTGAGGGCCTCCCCCTGCTCCTCGACGGTCAGGCGGGCAAACTGTTCAGCAACCTTCTGGAGGTCAGACATAGCGAACCCCCTACGCGCTTGCCAGGGACAGCTTCACCGCGAACCCGAGGAACAACGCCCCGGCTACGGACGTGGCCCCCGCGCTCAGCGCTCTGCGTCGCCGGAAAGCTGCTGCCAGACGGGCCCCCGCGAAGATCAGCGCGGTCAGGTAGAGGAAGCTCGCGAGCTGGGCGAAGGCGCCGAGGACCACGAAGCCCAGCAGAGGGTTGGACTCTGGAACGAACTGCACGAAGAAGGCGACGAAGAACAGGATCGCCTTGGGGTTGAGCAGACTGATGACCAGGGCCCGCCGGAACGGCCGCTCCCCCTCAACGGCCTCGCCGCCCGGCCCCTCGGCCACCTGTTCGTGCCGGCTCCGCCACATCCCCCACGCGGCCCGCAGCATCCCGATCGCCAGCCACGACAGATAGCCCGCGCCCGCGTACTTCACGATCCCGAACAGCACGGCGTTGGCCTGCAACAACGAGGCGACACCGGCCGCGGAGAGGGTCATCAGAACGGTGTCCCCGACCCACACCCCGGCGGCGGCCCGATACCCGGTCCGTATCCCACGCCGAGCTGCCACGGACAGCACGTAGAGGGAGTTGGGGCCGGGCAGCAGGACGATCAGGACAAGTCCTGCCAGGTAGGTGGGAAGGTCAGTGACACCGAACATGAAAAGGAGTGTCGCACGGGGGTACGACACTCCTCTTTCACATTTCCGGTCAGTCGTCGCCGTCGAGGAGGGTGTCCACGGAGATGTCGAGGGTGACACCGACGGGCTCGGGGACGGGGACGCTCTGACCTCGCTTGAAGCGCTGGGGGGCGTCGTACTTCCCGTCGACCGGGTTCTGGTAGACGAGAACCTCGCCGTGCTTGCGGTCGGCGATGAGGTAGGCCGGAATGCAGGCCTGTGCATAGCACTCCACCTTGGCGTGAAGATCATCGGACCAGTTGGAGGACGTCACCTCCACGACCAGGCGGAAGACATTCGGGGCGTAGTAGTTCTTCGTGACGTGAGCGTCGCGGAAGTCCTCGTCAACGACGGCGAAGTCAGGAATCGCGAAGTCCCCGGGCAGCGTGGGCAACCAGAGGCTGACACCTTGTACGTGCTCGTACCCCGCCTCGACGATGCCTGCCCGATCGAACGCCCTGCCCAGCTTCGTCAACGACAACGCATGCGAGCGTCCGGCGGCGGTGTCACAGTGAGCCTCCCCTGGAGCATCTCCACGCGGTGCCCAGGCAGTGCACGGGAGAGCAGGTCGGCGGCTTCGCCCAACGTCAGCTCGTTTTGCAGTACAGCCACGGCATCCTCCATTTCAGGGCTCACACTTCACGAGCGTAACCGGGAGCGGGCGGATTCCGCCCCGATCACCCGTACGAGTAATCAACCAGGTCAGAAGGCATCCGACGGCATATACGTCCCCCAAACCGCCCGCAAGGCAGCGCACACCTCCCCCACCGTTGCCCGTACCCGCAGCGCCTCCCTCATCGGGTACAGCACGTTGTCCTCGCCCTCGGCCGCCTTCTTCAGCGCGGCCAGGGCGGAATCCACCGCCCCCTGGTCCCGCTCCGCCCGCAGCTTCGCCAGCCGCCCGGCCTGCTGGGCCTCGATCGCCGGGTCCACCCGCAACGGCTCGTACGGCTCCTCCGCGTCGAGCTGGAAGCGGTTGACGCCGACCACGACGCGCTCGCCGGAGTCGGTCTCCTGGGCGATGCGGTACGCGCTGCGCTCGATCTCGCTCTTCTGGAAGCCGTGTTCGATGGCGGCGACAGCGCCGCCCAGGTCCTCGACCTTCCGCATCAGTTCGACGGCCGCCGCCTCCACGTCGTCGGTCATCTTCTCGATGACGTACGAACCCGCGAAGGGGTCGACCGTCGCCGTCACGTCCGTCTCGTAGGCCAGGACCTGCTGCGTGCGGAGGGCGAGGCGCGCGCTCTTGTCGGTAGGGAGGGCGATCGCCTCGTCGAAGGAGTTGGTGTGCAGGGACTGGGTGCCACCGAGCACCGCCGCCAGGCCCTGCACGGCGACGCGGACCAGGTTCACCTCGGGCTGCTGGGCGGTCAGCTGGACCCCCGCCGTCTGTGTATGGAAGCGGAGCATCAGGGACTTGGGGTTCTTCGCGCCGAACTCGTCCCGCATCACCCGGGCCCAGATCCTGCGCGCCGCACGGAACTTGGCGACCTCTTCGAGGATCGTCGTACGGGCGACGAAGAAGAAGGACAGGCGGGGGGCGAAGTCGTCGACATCCATGCCCGCCGCGACCGCCGTGCGGACGTACTCGATGCCGTCGGCGAGGGTGAACGCGATCTCCTGCGCGGGAGAGGCCCCCGCCTCGGCCATGTGGTAGCCGGAGATCGAGATCGTGTTCCACTTCGGGATCTCGGCCTTGCAGTACTTGAAGATGTCGGCGATCAGGCGGAGGGAGGGCTTCGGCGGGAAGATGTACGTCCCGCGCGCGATGTACTCCTTCAGCACATCGTTCTGGATCGTGCCCGTGAGCTGCGCGGCCGGTACGCCCTGCTCCTCGCCGACCAGTTGGTACATCAGGAGCAACAAGGCCGCCGGTGCGTTGATCGTCATCGACGTCGAGACCTTGTCCAGCGGGATGCCGCCGAACAGCACCCGCATGTCGTCGACGGAGTCGATCGCCACGCCCACCTTGCCGACCTCGCCGTGGGCGATCGGGGCATCGGAGTCGTGGCCCATCTGGGTGGGCAGGTCGAAGGCGACGGACAGGCCCATCGTGCCGTTGGCGATGAGCTGCTTGTATCGGTCGTTGGACTCCACGGCCGTACCGAATCCGGCGTACTGACGCATGGTCCACGGGCGGCCGGTGTACATCGACGGGTAGACACCACGGGTGAAGGGGTACGCGCCCGGCTCGCCGAGCCTGTCCGCCGGATCCCAGTCCCGCAGCGCCTCCGGCCCGTACACCGGCTCGATGGGCAGTCCGGACTCCGACTCGCGCGCCATGGTGTGTGCCTCCGTCTTGCTCGGTTGCCCGCTTGTTACCAGCCAGTACGTCGACCCTCGCGACGGACTGTAGCGGCGAGTCTGCGGCGGGTCTGCGCCCGGTGGAGTGCACCTGGCTGGGACCTTACTCACAACCATGCCCGTTTGTTCGCGACGGGTCACGTCCGGGAAACCTGTCCGGGAGAGCGACCGAACGCGGCGGATCATGAGACGACGGGGGCCCTGATGCGTACCAAGGACATGCGGAGATCGGTGGCCGCGCTCGCGGCACTCGCCATGGCCGGCGCCTGCACGGCCCAGGGGATCGAGGTGCACGGCGACCAGCGCCAGCCCGTACGCATCGACGTGACCGCCACGCCGAGTGCCACACCCAGCGGCGCCCCGAAGCAGGGCGACGGCGACAAGGCCGACGGCGGCGACAGCGGCAAGGCCGACGGAGACAGTGACGGCAAGGGTGAGCGCGAGAAGGCCCCGGCGACCGCGCCGCCCTCGCCCACACCCACTCCGACCCCCACCCCTGCCCCCACGGTCCTGTGGGCCAAGGGCGACGAAGGGTTGGACGTACGCGAGTTGCAGGCCCGGCTGCGGCAGGTCGCGTGGCTCTTCGCCGGGCCCACGGGGACGTACGACGATCTGACGGTCCGGGCGGTCAGGGGCTTCCAGGGCAAGCGGGGGCTGCCGCGGACCGGTAAGACGGACAGCGTCACCTGGGCGCGACTGCTGAACATGACGCGGGAGCCCGGCAAGTGGGACCTGTACGCGTACGGCGGGCAGCCGGCCGCGTCACCCGACCCGCGCTGTCTGACGGGCCGGGTGCTGTGCATCAGCAAGACGAGCCGCACGCTGCGCTGGATGGTGGACGGCAGGACGCTGACGACGGTCGAGGTGCGGTTCGGCTCGGAGTACACACCGACCCGCGAGGGCGTCTTCAGCGTGTACTTCAAGTCCCGCGACCACTGGTCGACCCTGTACGACACGCCCATGCCGTACGCGATGTTCTTCAGCGGCGGCCAGGCCGTCCACTACTCCTCCGACTTCGCGGCCCGCGGCTACTACGGGGCCTCGCACGGCTGCGTCAACGTCCGGGACGAGGTGAAGATCGCGCAGCTGTTCGGGCAGGTCAGGAACGGCGACAAGGTGGTCGTGTACTGGTGACGAGGTCCGCGGACGGATCACCTGCCAGGTCACCCAACAGACTCGCCGACGCACTCACCGACAGACAAGCGGAGTGATGTGCGCCACATGACGCATAGCGGGAGGGTGTCCGGCGCGTCAGGGGGAGTACGGGGTCACGGGGGACCATGGGGGATATGGGGCGCGGGCGGGGCCCGGGGGACCGGTCCCCCCCCCGCCCAGGTGCACCAGCCGTAGGTACGGGGGGGACCCCCG
>NZ_JBHVDX010000054.1:42660-45659 GCF_042802555.1 Streptomyces sp. NPDC057474
TCGCCCCTGGGGGGGTGGGGGCGGGGCGGGGGGGGGGGTGTGGGGGGGCGGGGGGCCGCTGGGGTGTTGGGGGGGGGGGGGGGGGGGGGGGCACGGGCCCCCCCCCGCGCCGAGGTGCACGAGCCGTAGGTACGGGGGGAACCCCGGCTCTGTGCGATGGCCGATGACCAGTCGGCTCACTCATTACTGCGCCGGGGCGGCCGAAAGTGTTACCCGTTCCGCGAAAGAATTCGTAGCGGATGCGAAAGCGCAGGTCAGGATGGGTGCGTGAGCATCGGCCCGGAGGGTTTGGTGTCGACGCCGACGCCGATCGGGGCCACCGCCGCGAGCTGACCGCGGTGGCCGTTGCCACCGTTGCCCTTGCCACCCTTACCGCTCTTGTTCTTGCCGCCCGTGTTCTTGCCGTTCCCGTTCCAAAGGCCGTTGCCGTTGCCGTTGCCCTTGCCCTTGCCGTTCCCGTTGCGGCTCTTCCCGTTTCCGTTTCCGTTGCGGCCTTTGCCGCGGTCCGAGTCGTCGTCCTCGTCGGAGTCGTTGCCGGACCGCGTGTTCTTGTCACCGCCGCCGGCGGGGCCGGTGGAGTCGCCGGAGTCCGACGTGCCGGTCCCGGTGCCCTTGCCCGTCCCGGTTCCCGTGCCCGGACGCTTCGCATTGCCGGAGTTACCGGGGTTGCCGGCGCCGCCGGCCAGGACGCCTTCGCAGTAGCGCTTCAGCTGTCCCTTGCCCTTGCCGCCCGCCGCGTCCTCCAGGCCGCGTCGGCGGCCGGCGTCCAGGTCCTTGCCGTCGCGGACGTCGCGGCAGGAGGAGAACACGCTGTTCCACCACTCCTGCGTGGGGGCCTCGTCCTGACCGGTGTCACCGGGCAGTCCGTCCTCGTCGGTGCCGCCGGTGCCGCCGGTGCCCTCGCCGGAGGGGACGTCGCCCTTCGAGGAGGCGTCCGGAGATGCCTCGGGCGTCACGTCGCCCCACGCCCCTCGCTCGCCGTCACCCTCCTCGGCGTGCGGCGACGGTGACAGCAGCGGCCGGTCCGGCGACTGGGCGGCGGAGATGGTGGCGGAGGGTTCCGGTTCGTCGCCGCGGAACGCGCTCAGCGCGCCGCCGCCGGCCAGCACCGTGACCCCGCCGAGCATCCCGGCTGTCACGGCCGCGACCAGCCCGAACCGCACGGGCCGGCCCCAGCGGGCCCGGAGGCCGTCCGGCACAGCGGGCGGACGCACGGGACGTCCGAGGTGCACGAGCCCCGCGTCGGCGGCGGGCGCCGCGGTGGTGTGCGTACGGCTGCCACGACCGGGTTCCGCGGCCTGACCGTTCTCACCGGAGTGGGCCGGATGGGCCGGATGGGCCGAGCGAGCCGTGCGGGCTGCACGGAAGGCGGCTAACGCGGCTTCCTCGCCCGGGAGTTCGGGACTCTGTACGGACACCGGCGAGACCTCGGCGGCCAGGGCGCCGAGCGCCTCGGCGAGCCGGTCGGCACGAGCGCGGGTGTCGGCGTCGACGGCTTCGAGCGGCTCACCGCGCAGCAGCCGCTCCGCGGCATCGCGGTTCAGCCACCTGTACTGCTCGTCGGCCATCACACATCCTTCTGCGTCCGCGAACGCGTATGCGTCACACCGGCGGACGTGGCCGCGCGTACACGCGCGTCTCTCGGTGGGGGTACGGCGTCCAGCGGGTCGCCGGATTCCGGATCGGCCTCCGAAGCCGTCTCCGAATTCTCCCCGATCAGTTCGGCGAGCCGTTTCAGCCCCCGGTGCGCGGCCGTCCGTACGGCGCCCGCGCGCTTGCCCAGCGTCTGGGCGGCGGTCTTCGCGTCGAGGCCGACCACGACACGCAGGACCACCGCCTCCGCCTGGTCCTGCGGCAGCTGGGCGATGAGCGACAGCGTGCGGTCGGTCGCCAGGGCCTCCATCGCCTCGCCGGCCGTGTCGGACTCCGCGGCCTTGCCGGTCAGCTCGGTCTCGTCGCCGACTGTCGCGGGCCTGCGGCCCCGCATGCGTATGTGGTCGAGGGCCCGGTTGCGGGCGATCCGCGCGGCCCAGCCGCGGAACCGGTCGGCGTCTCCGCTGAACCGCTCCAGGTCACGGGCTATCTGCAGCCAGGACTCGGAGGTGACGTCCTCCGCGTCCGGATCGCCGACCAGCGTCCGCACGTACCCGAGCAGCCGTGGGTGCACCGAGCGGTACACAGTCCGGAACGCGGTCTCGTCCCCGTCCTGTGCCGCAAGCACCGCGGCGGTCAGCTCCGCGTCGTCCCCCAGCACCCGCGCGCGCCCCTCTTTGCGCCTCGACCGGCGCCGCTCTCGCGGACCGGGTTCTCACCGTCGTGGTCCTCAATGGATGTTGCGGTGCCGGGCCGTCGATGGTTGTGGTGGTCTTCCACCATCCACGATCCGGCGCGAATGGCACGTTACGGCCTGAAACCGCTGGCCGTCCATGTCCGTAGAACATGCAACTGACTCGTGATGCGGCGGGGTGTGACAGAAATCGCCGACGCGGCGCTGTAGGTAGTACGGGTCGCCGCGCGGCCCGTGCCGCGCGACGGTCGGGGCCTCTCCTGTGGGGGGTGGCGGCCCCGACCGTTGCCATCGGCGGAGTCGGCCGGGTGTCTTGCGAGTACGGGGGTCTTGCGAGCGCGCCGGCCTTACTTCGTTTTCCGGGCCCCGCACTTCGTTTCGCGGCCCCTACTTCGTTTCGCGGCCCCTTACTTTGTTTCGCGGCCCCTTACTTTGTTTTCCGGGCTTCGCCCGCCCGCCCCGGCCTGGCGCCGGACGCGCTCGGCCGACTGGGCTCGTTCGACGCCCTTGCCTCACTCGACGCGTTCGGCTCGCCGGGTCCGGTCGAGTCGCCCTGTCCGCCGCCGACGCCACTGCCGTTGCGATCGCTGTCGCGTGGGCTGTCGCCGTTGCCGTTGCCGTTGCCGTCGCCGTTGCCGTCGCCGTTGCCGTTGCCGTCGCCGTTGCCGTCGCCGTTGCCGTTGCCGTTGCCGTTGCCGTTGCCGTTGCCGTT
>NZ_JBHVDX010000055.1:0-45463 GCF_042802555.1 Streptomyces sp. NPDC057474
GCCCCTGCTTTTCAGGGGCGCGGGAATCTGCGGGGGCAACCACGAACCACCCGCGGTCGCCCGATCACAGGCACACCCGCGTCATCAGGCGCCCCAGCCAAAAAGCAAGCGCTTAGAAAAGTGCGGTCGGAGTCACACCCGACATCCCGTGACCCCGCCCATACGTACGGGTAACTTCCCCCACAGCCCTGCTTTCCGTCGCATGCCAATGGAGCCGTGATGCCCGAAGCCGTGATCGTCTCAGCCGCCCGCTCCCCCATCGGCCGCGCTTTCAAGGGCTCGCTGAAGGACCTGCGCCCCGACGACCTGACCGCCACGATCGTCGCGGCCGCCCTCGCGAAGGTCCCTGAGCTGGACCCCAAGGACATCGACGACCTGATGCTCGGCTGTGGCCTCCCGGGCGGCGAGCAGGGCCACAACCTGGGCCGTATCGTCGCCGTACAGCTGGGCATGGACCACCTGCCGGGCTGCACGGTCACCCGTTACTGTTCCTCCTCGCTCCAGACGTCCCGCATGGCCCTGCACGCCATCAAGGCCGGCGAGGGCGACGTCTTCATCTCGGCGGGCGTGGAGGTCGTCAGCAGCACCGCGCGCGGCACGAGCGACATCCCCACCGCCCGCAACCCCCTCTTCGCCGAGGCCGAGGCCCGTACGGAGACCGTCTCCAAGTCGGTGGGCGCCTCCTGGCACGACCCGCGCGAGGACGGCCTGCTCCCCGACCCGTACATCGCGATGGGGCAGACCGCCGAGAACCTGGCCCGCCAGTGGGGCGTGACCCGGCAGGACATGGACGAGTTCGGCGTCCGCTCGCAGAACCTCGCCGAGGAAGCCATCGAGAAGGGCTTCTGGGAGCGCGAGATCACCCCGGTGACGCTTCCCGACGGCTCGGTCGTCGGCAAGGACGACGGCCCGCGCGCGGGCGTCACCCTGGAGGCCGTCCAGGGCCTGAAGCCGGTCTTCCGCGAGGACGGCCTGGTCACCGCCGGCAACTGCTGCCCGCTGAACGACGGCGCCGCCGCCCTCGTGATCATGTCGGACACGAAGGCCCGTGAGCTGGGCCTGACCCCGCTCGCCCGGATCGTCTCGACGGGCGTCTCCGGCCTCTCCCCCGAGATCATGGGCTACGGCCCGGTGGAGGCGTCGAAGCAGGCCCTGTCCCGCGCGGGTCTCACCGTCGACGACATCGACCTGTTCGAGATCAACGAGGCCTTCGCCGCCCAGGTGATCCCCTCCTACCGCGATCTGAACATCCCGCTGGACAAGCTGAACGTGAACGGCGGCGCCATCGCCGTCGGCCACCCCTTCGGCATGACCGGCGCCCGCATCACCGGCACGCTCATCAACTCTCTCCAGTTCCACGACAAGCAGTTCGGCCTGGAGACGATGTGCGTCGGCGGCGGCCAGGGCATGGCGATGGTCATCGAGCGCCTCAGCTGACCGACCGCACCCACGCGGAGCCGTAACCGTACGGATGCACTCCGCAATGCTGTGGCCCGGGGTCCCGCATTCTGGGGGACTCCGGGCCGTTTTGTGATCCAATCTCCCCCAGGATGTGACCTATCTCCCCCCGGAAAGCGATTTACGCAGGTCAGAGTCGCTTCACCACCAAACATCGGGATCAAAATCCTGCCCGTTTCGTGACGTTACGCACTGACAGCTGGTTAGTCCGCCCTTCAAGCTGATGTAGGAAGTCGGGGGTCGACTTTGAACCGGGAGTACGTCAGTGAGCGCCATGCCGATCGCCTTGCTGCTCACCACGGCCGCCACCGCCGCCGTGGGCGTCGCCGTCCTGCGCACCCTCACGGGGCTGCGCCGACAGGTCGCTGCCTTGCGCACCGAGCTGGCCGAGAGCCGGGCCGCCGGTGTGCGCGCCCCGGTACCGGCCGCCCGTCCGGCCGCCGACACGGAGGAGATACGCGCGGCCGTCTCCGAGGCGCTCGCCGAGGAGCGGGAGCGTGAGCTGGCCGAGGCACGGGCGTTCTGGGCCGCCCAGGAGTCCCGTGACGTCGCCGACGCGCCTTCTCTGCTGGGGCTGCCCGACAGCGACCTGTTCCTGCCCCGGCAGTCCGATTTCGCGGGTCTGGAGCACCTGGAGCCGGTGATCGAGCCGAGCCTCGAGGGCGACGAGTTCGCCGGGGACTCCGCGGAGCTGGCCGCGGCCCGCCGCCGTCACCCCTCGCACCCCGATTTCGTGCCGGTGCAGTCACCTGTCACCAACGACCACGAGCGCACGGTCGCCTGCCTGGAGGACCTCGCCGCGTCCCGCACCGAGCTGGCCGACGTCCGCCCGGGCCCCCTCGGCACCCTCGACGTCTACGTCTTCGCCGACGGCACCACCCTCTGTATGACCCCCGGCCACCGCGAAACCGCCGAACGCCTCGCCACGGCCCTCCAGAGCGGTGACACCCCCGTCCTCCTGGGCGGCTCGGGCATCTCGGGCGCGTACACCCTCACGTTCGAGTGCGGCGACGACATGGTCTACATCCTGGCGGACCGGGTGATCGCGTCGCTGTAGGGGGCACTCCCGGGCTTTCGAGGGGCGCGGGAAACCGCGCGATCAGCCCTCACGCACCCGCCGCCGTCGCCCGATCACAGTGACCCCCGTGCTCCCCAGGCGCCCGACTCACACCCCGGCCCGCCGCTGAGCCTCCTCCACCAGCCCCACAGCCTCCGCCAGCTCACTCTCATCGCCCAGAACGAGCGCGAGGTCATTCCCGGCGACCATGACCTGATCGGCCGCCGCGAACATCCCCGCATCCGGCATCTCGTGCAGAGGCCCCTCGGGCGACTCCAACCGCTGGGCACGCAGTGCCAACTCCCTGGCCAGCCCCAGCGCCTCCGCGGCAGCGCTCCGCTGCAGCCGGCTCTGCGGAGCGGCCCTCAACCGGTCGGCGAAATGGTCCACGGCACGGGTCAACGGCGTCGTATCAAGCACGCCGCGAGCGTACGCGCCTCAGCCGGACTGTTGCCAACAGGCCGCCACTCAGGCAACGTGACCTGAAGGACCGGCTTACATTCCCTTTCGTCCGGAGGCGCCGATGTCCCAAGTCTTCTCCCCTGAGACCCACCGCAATCTGCTCGCCCGCATCCCCCATTGCACCGGTCGTGAAGTCTCCGACTGGCTCCGCAAAGTCGACGAAGGCCCCGCTCTCTTCAACTTCGAGGAGAAGGTCAGCTGGCTCCGGCACGAGTACGACCTCGCGTACGGCCACGCCAAAGCGATCGTTCACGAGTACGACCTGAGGAGGGCCGCGCGGAAGCTCCGCTGAGGGGCACCGAAAACCACGAAGGCCCCCGGACCTCGGTCCGGGGGCCTTCTACGGTTGTACAGGGGCGGGGTCAGCCCGTGTTCCTGGTCGTCTTCCTAGTCGTCGCCGCTGAAGATGGCGACCAGACGGAGCATCTCGACGTAGATCCACACGAGGGTCATGGTCAGGCCGAACGCGGCCAGCCAGGCCTCCTCGCGCGGGGCGCCGTAGGCGATGCCGTCCTCGATCTGCTTGAAGTCGAGGGTCAGGAAGAACGCGCCGAGCAGGATCGCGAGGATGCCGACGACCGCGCCGAGCGGGCCCATGCTGCGCAGTCCGCCGTCGGGGGCGAGCCCGAAGACGACCAGGAGCAGGTTGACCGCCATGACGAGGATGAAGGCGATCGCGATGGTCATACCGATGCGGGCGTACCGCGCGGTGACCCGGATCCAGCCCGCCTTGTAGACCAGGAGGGTGGCGCCGGAGACGGCCATGGTGCCGAGCACCGCCTGGAAGGGCGCGCCGCTCCACTGCGCGTTGAACATCTCGCTGAGCACGCCGAGGAAGACACCCTCGAAGGCTGCGTACGTCAGGATCAGCGCGGGCGAGGCCTTGCGCTTGAAGGACTGCACCATCGCCAGGACGAACGCGATGAGCGCGGCGCCGATGGCCAGGCCAAAGCTGGTGGACGTCACCGGCAGGAGGGCCCAGGCCAGGATCGCGCCGACGACGACCGTGCCGAGCGTCATGGCCGAGCGCATGACGACGTCGTCCATGGTCATGGCGCCCGTGCGGGCCGGAGCCTGCGGCGGGACGCCGTGCTGCACGTCCTGCTGGGCGTACGGGTTCGTCGCGTACGGGTTGCCGCCCTGCTGGGCGTAGGGGTTGCCCTGGGTGCCGACAGCTGCTCCCCCGGCCTGCGGCGCGGTGTTGAAGCCCGCGTGGCCGTTGTCGCGGCTGAACCCCCGTCGCGAGAAGACCGGGTTGCTGCTCCTCATTTCACTCCTCCATGGCCACCCTGCGTGGCCTTGGCTCAAGAGTAATAGGTAGGCAAAGGATTGACCCTAGTGCTTGGGGAGGATCTTTCCCTGCCGTGTCATCGAACACGCTACGCGTCTCCCTGATTCCCCGTCCCACCCCCCTCAACCCATGACCAACCCGGTACAAGCCCGCGATCATCCAGAGATCAACCACCACCACCCCCTGTCAGCCGCCCCGCTCCCACGGCTCGCACCCGTTGGTGGCGAGCGCCTTGCCAGGTCCCCTTGAGGGTCACGGTGGCCCGCCCCGGGGGTTCCGGAGGAGTGCCGGGGGGCATGGAGACAGCGTGCGCCCGGGGAGCGTGACGCGCATGTCCCCCGGGGGCGATGTGTCGGGGTGCGGGAGGAAATGTTCGGGGTTGGTCGGAGGTGCCCGGAACCGGACTTGAACCGGTACGCCCGCGAGGGGCAGCGAGGTTTAAGCTCGCCGTGTCTGCATTCCACCATCCGGGCAGGCCATGGGCTCCGCGCTGAGGTTCCGAGCCTATCGGGACGCTTCCCCCGAACAGTCGACGAGCGGACCGATGTTGTCTTATTTTATTGACGTCTGAGGGTGCATCAGCCCACGGAACACGCCATCCGCACTTGCCAATAGCCTTTCGGACGGCAGGACCGGGCGTGCGTGGAATGACGGAATTTCACCGCCCGAACGAGCGGACCGGTCGAGAACACGCGCAGTGACGCGGTGACTCGTGTCGGGCATGGCGCGTGACTCATGTCGGGCATGGCGCGCGTGACTCGTGTCGGGCAAGGGGCGTGACTCGTGTCGGGCATGGCGCTCCGCGCCCCGGGTCGGAGCCCGCCGTCATACCCAGGTATGACGCGCCGCCCGTCCGTCCGTCCGAAGTCTGCCCCCGGAACCAGAACAGCGGCTGACTACACGGCGCCCCTCCGTCGCGACGATGGAGGCATCCACGAAACGAACGGCCTCCGGCATGCCCCTCGGTACGTCCCGGCACGCCCCCCGGCCGTTCCCCGAACACCCCGAACGCCGTCGCCCCGCAAGGAGTTCCCACCCGTGACCACCACTCCCCTCGTCGACCGGGCCACCGCCGTGGCCGCCCGCGCCACGGAACTGTCGAAGGTCTACGGACAGGGCGAGACCAGGGTGGTCGCGCTGGACCAGGTCACCGTCGACTTCCAGCAGGCCCAGTTCACCGCGATCATGGGCCCCTCGGGGTCAGGCAAGTCCACGCTGATGCACTGCGTGGCGGGCCTGGACAGCTTCTCGGCCGGCTCCGTCCGCATCGGTGAGACCGAGCTGGGCTCGCTGAAGGACAAGCAGCTCACCAAGCTCCGCCGGGACAAGATCGGCTTCATCTTCCAGGCGTTCAACCTGCTCCCGACGCTGACGGCGCTGGAGAACATCACCCTCCCGATGGACATCGCGGGCCGCAAGCCGGACAAGCAGTGGCTGGACACCGTGATCCGGATGGTGGGCCTGGCCGACCGGTTGAGCCACCGCCCCGCCCAGCTCTCCGGCGGCCAGCAGCAGCGCGTGGCCGTGGCACGGGCGCTCGCTTCCCGGCCGGACATCATCTTCGGGGACGAGCCGACCGGAAACCTCGACTCGCGTTCGGGCGCCGAGGTGCTGGGCTTCCTGCGCAACTCCGTACGGGAGTTGGGGCAGACCGTCGTGATGGTGACGCACGACCCGGTGGCCGCGGCGTACGCGGACCGGGTCATCTTCCTCGCCGACGGACGCATCGTGGACGAGATCCACGAGCCGACGGCGGACTCCGTCCTGGACCGCATGAAGAGGTTCGACACCAAGGGGCGTACGAGCTAGGGGAGTTCGCCCCGCCGCCCCTACCCGTCCCATCCCGTTCCTGGGGCCGCGCCCCCAGACCCCCTCAGCCTTCGGCCTCGGCCTCGTCCTCGCACGCCGGACGGGCCGATTCGTGTGCCCCGACCCCGAAACAGGGACCCCTTCATGTTCCGTACCGCCCTGCGCAACGTGCTCTCGCACAAGGCCAGGCTTCTCATGACCGTGCTCGCGGTGATGCTCGGCGTCGCCTTCGTGTCGGGCACGCTGGTCTTCACGAACACCGTCTCGGACGCGCTCCAGAAGAGCTCGGCCAAGGGCTTCGACCACGTGGACGTCGCGATCGAGCCGGGGTACCGGCCGAACGAGGGCGACACCGTCATCGAGCAGCCGAAGCTGACGCCGGAGCTGCTGAAGAAGATCGAGCGGGCGCCCGGCGCCGAGTCGGCGATCGGGGTGGTGAGCGGGTTCACCGCCCTCGCCGACAAGGACGGCAAGCTGATCGGCGGCGGCTTCCAGTCGCAGGGCGGAAACTTCTGGGGGACGGACGACCCCCGGTATCCGATCCAGGACGGCGGTCGCGCGCCCGAGGGCGGGAACGAGATCGCCATCGACTCGGAGACCGCGAAGCGCGCCGGGTACAAGGTGGGCGACACCATCCGGATGTCCGTCGACGGGCCGGTCCGCACCCCCACCGTCACCGCGATCTTCACCACGGACGACGGCAATGTCGCGGCCGGCGGCAGCCTCGCCCTCTTCGACACGGCGACCGCGCAGAAGCTCTTCCACCTGGAGGGTGAGTACGACGCGATCAACGTGACGGCGGCGGACGACACCAGTCAGGCCCAGCTGCAGACGGCCATCGGCAAGATCCTGCCCGAGGACGCCGCCCACACCACCACCGGCCGGCAGCTCGCGGACGACCAGGCCACGCAGATCGCCACCGAGATGAGCGGCCTGAAGAACGCGCTGCTGGTCTTCGCCGGGATCGCCCTGTTCGTGGGCACGTTCATCATCGCCAACACCTTCACGATGCTGGTCGCCCAGCGCACCAAGGAGCTGGCCCTGCTGCGCGCGGTCGGTGCCTCCCGCCGCCAGGTCACCCGGTCCGTGCTGATCGAGGCGTTCGTCGTGGGCACGGTCGCCGCGGTGACCGGTCTCGCCGCCGGTGTCGGCATCGGCGCCGGGATGCGGGCCCTGATCGGCACCCTCGGCGAGACCCTCCCCGACGGCCCGCTGGTGGTCTCCCCCGGCACGGTCGCCACCGCCCTGCTCGTCGGCGTGTTGATCACCATGGTGGCCGCCTGGCTGCCGGGCCGCCGCGCGGCGAAGATCCCCCCGGTCGCCGCGATGAGCAGCGTCCACGCGAAGGCGACGACCAAGTCGCTCGTCGTACGGAACACGCTCGGCGCGCTGCTCGCCGGCGCGGGCGCCGCCACCGTCCTGTACGCCACCACCATGGACGGCTCGGACGGTCAGGCCCCGATGGGTATCGGCGCGGTGCTCCTGATCATCGGCGTCTTCGTCCTCACGCCCCTCCTCTCCCGCCCTCTGATCGCGGCCGCTGCGCCCCTCATGCGCGTCTTCGGGATCTCCGGCAAGCTCGCCCGGCAGAACTCCGTACGCAATCCGCGCCGCACCGCGGCGACCGCCTCGGCCCTGATGATCGGCCTGACGCTGATCACCGGTATGACGGTCATGGCGGGCAGCCTGCAGCAGTCCATCGCCAGGATGGCCGCCGACGCGATCAAGGCGGACTACGTCGTCTCGATGGCCAACGGCAACCTCCTCTCCCCCGACGTGGAGAAGAAGCTCGCCGCAGCCGAGGGCGTCACCGCCGTCTCGCCGTTGCGCAACGCCGAGTCCCGCATCGGGGACGAGACCGAGTACCTCACCGGGGTCAACGGCCCGGCCATCGGGAAGCTGACCGACCTCCCCATCGACAACGGCACGTTCAAGGTGGGCGGCCCGGACGTCGTCGTGGACGCGGACACCGCCGAGCGGCGCGGCTGGAAGGCCGGTTCGGAGTTCACCGCGGCATTCGAGGGCGGCGAGAAGCAGAAGCTGACGGTCACCGGGGTCTACGAGAGCAACGAACTGATCCGGGGCATCCTCCTGGACAACGCGACGCTGGCCGAGCGGCTGCCGGCCTCCGCCGACCCGGCCGACATGATGGTCATGGTCGAGACCTCGGCCGGTGCCTCCGACGCCACCAAGGACCGGCTGGAGAAGGCCCTGGGCGAGAACCCGGCGATCAAGGTCCAGAGCGGGCAGGACCTCTCCGACGACATCGCGAAGATGTTCACGCTGATGCTGAACATGCTGTACGGCCTGCTGGCCATGGCCGTGATCGTCGCCGTCCTCGGGGTCATCAACACCCTGGCCATGTCGGTCTTCGAGCGTTCGCAGGAGATCGGCATGCTCCGCGCGATCGGTCTCGACCGACGGGGCATCAAGCGGATGGTCCGTCTGGAGTCCCTCGTCATCTCCCTCTTCGGCGGTGTCCTCGGCATCGGCCTCGGCGTCTTCTTCGGCTGGGCCGCCGGCGAACTCATCGCCAGCACGATGCCGACGTACGAACTGGTCATCCCCTGGGCCCGGATGGCCGTCTTCCTCCTCCTGGCCGCCGCGGTCGGCATCCTGGCCGCCCTGTGGCCGGCCCGCCGCGCGGCGAAGCTGAACATGCTGTCGGCGATCAAGTCGGAGTAGTCACGCGGGAGGTGTGACACAGCTGAGTGGGCCCCGTTCCGCACCGGAACGGGGCCCACTCACACACGCGCGTACGGGACTGCACGAGGCCGCGCACAGTGCCCGCGCGCCCGTACGTGGCCGCTCACGCCCCCGTACGGGCGGTCAGGCCCCCCAGGTCCGGGCCCTGAGCGGCAGCCCCGACGCACCCCCTTCCGGGGGCCGGACAGCCAGTACCTGGTTGACGCCGATGCGGTTGCGTTCGAAGCCGAGGGCGGAGGCGGCCATGTAGAGGCGCCAGACGCGGGCGCGGGCGGGGCCGACGAGGGCGACGGCCTGGGCCCACCGGGCTTCGAGGTTGGTGACCCAGGCGCGCAGGGTGAGGGCGTAGTGCTCGCGGAGGGACTCCACGTCGCGGACCTCGAACCCGGCACACTCGAGCTGGGTGACGGTGGTGCCGACGGGGGCGAGTTCGCCGTCCGGGAAGACGTACGCGTCGATGAAGCCGTCGACGGAGTACATCCTCTCGTCGCGCTGCGGCCGCCGTGAGATCTGGTGGTTGAGCAGCCGTCCACCGGGGGCGAGGAGCCGGTACAGATCCTCGGCGTACTCCAGGTACTTGTCGGCGCCGACGTGTTCGGCCATGCCGATGGAGGAGATCGCGTCGTAGGGCCCGTCGGTGACGTCGCGGTAGTCCTGGACGCGGATCTCGACGCGGTCGGTCAGTCCCTCGTCGGCGACGCGTTTACGGGCGTATGCCGCCTGCTCCTGGGAGAGAGTGACGCCGACGACGTTCACGCCGTACTCGCGGGCTGCGTGCACCGCCATGGAGCCCCAGCCGCAGCCGACGTCGAGGAGCCGCGTGCCCGGGGTCAGGCCGAGTTTGCGGCAGATGAGGTCGAGCTTGTCGCGCTGGGCGGCTTCGAGGGTGGTGGTGCCGTCGGCGGCCGACCAGTAGGCGCAGGAGTACACCATCGACGGGCCGAGGACGGCCTCGTAGAAGTCGTTGCCGACGTCGTAGTGGTGGCTGACGGCTCGTCTGTCGGTGTGCCTGGTGTGCCGGTGGCGGGCGCGGACCTCCTCGGCGGGCGGTTCGGGCGGGAGGAGGACGGCGGGGCCGGCCAGCTTCAGCAGCCCCCTGATCGCCGCCCGCGCGTCCGGGGCACGCAGGGCTTCGGCGAGACTCCGGGCGTCCTCGTCCCGTTCCCACACGTGCTCGGCCACCAGGTCCAGTACTGCGTACAGGTCCCCGTCGATGCCGAGGTCGCCTGCGACCCAGGCGCGGGCCAGGCCCAGTTCACCCGGCTTCCACAGGAGCCGGCGCAGGGCCCTGCGGTTCCGTACCACCAGTACGGGGGCCTCCGGCGGACCGGCCGTCGAACCGTCCCACGCCCGCAGCCGGACCGGGAGCGAAGCCCCCGACAGTTGCTCGAACAGGGTCTTCAGCCGCGACGCGGCGTCCTGCATGGTGCACACCTCCGTGGCGAGAGATCCCGGAATGTCCAACGCCACGGTAAGCACCTGCGGGGCTCAGCCGTGGTCCGGAATGAGGTGTGTTGTTCGGGTGCGGGTGGGTGGGGGTCGCTCGCGCACGCCACACGACCGAACCTCCCGAGTTCTCCCGCGAACGCCGAAGGACCTCCCGCACCACGGATGGCGGAAGGTCCTTCGGGTCGATCAAGGGTGACCGGGAGGGGTCAGGAGGCCTTGGCCCTCTCCTCGGTCTTGGCCGGAGCGGCAGCGACCGGCGCCGGCTTGGCGGCCTCGTAGAACTCCTCGCGGGGAGTCTCGATGGCGCCGAGGGAGACGACCTCGCGCTTGAGGAACATCGCGAGGGTCCAGTCGGCGAAGACGCGGATCTTGCGGTTCCAGGTCGGCATCGCGAGGCCGTGGTAGCCACGGTGCATGTACCAGGCGAGACGGCCCTTGAGCTTGATCTTCATCTTGCCCATGACGATCATCGCGACGCCCTTGTGGAGGCCGAGGCCGGCCACCGCACCCTTGTTGGAGTGCGCGTACTCCTTCTGCGGGAAGCCCCGCATACCGGAGACCACGTTGTCGCCGAGGACCCGGGCCTGCCGCAGCGCGTGCTGCGCGTTCGGCGGGCACCAGGCGTTCTCGACGCCGGCCTTGCGGGCGGCGACGTCCGGGACCTGGGCGTTGTCGCCCGCGGCCCAGATGTAGTCGGTGCCGGTGACCTGGAGGGTCGGCTGGGCGTCCACGTGGCCACGGGGGCCGAGCGGCAGGCCGTAGCGCGAGAGGACCGGGTTCGGCTTGACGCCGGCGGTCCAGACGATCGTGTTGGAGTCGACCTCGAGGCCGTTCTTCAGCACGACGTGGCCGTCGACGCAGGAGTCCATGGAGGTGTTGAGGTAGACCTCGACCCCACGGCCCTCCAGGTGCTCCTTGCCGTACAGGCCGAGCTTCGGGCCGACCTCGGGGAGGATCTTGTCGGCGGCGTCGACGAGCACGAAGCGCATGTCCTCGCGGGACACGTTCTTGTAGTACTTCGCGGCGTCGCGGGCCATGTCCTCGACCTCGCCGATGGTCTCGGCACCGGCGAAGCCACCGCCCACGAAGACGAAGGTCAGCGCCTTGCGGCGGACGTCCTCGTCGGTCGTGGAGTCGGCCTTGTCAAGCTGCTCGAGGACGTGGTTGCGCAGGCCGATGGCCTCCTCGATGCCCTTCATGCCGATGCCCTGCTCGGCGAGGCCGGGGATCGGGAAGGTGCGGGAGACCGCGCCGAGCGCGATCACCAGGTAGTCGAAGGGCAGCTCGTACGCCTCGCCGACCAGCGGGGCGATCGTGGCGACCTTGCGGTCCTGGTCGATGGTGGTGACCCGACCGGTCAGGACCTCCGCCTTCGGCAGCACGCGTCGCAGCGGGACGACGACGTGCCGGGGGGAGATGCTGCCGGCGGCGGCTTCGGGGAGGAAGGGCTGGTAGGTCATGTACGACCGGGGGTCGACGACCGTGACGGTCGCCTCGCCGTAGCGCATCTTCTTGAGGATGCGCCGAGCTGCGTACAGGCCTACGTACCCACCGCCTACTACGAGGATCCTGGGACGCTCCGTGGTGCTCATGCCATCGAGTATGTACCCGCCATCCGGGGGTCGCTCGTGCGCCCCTTCACAAGCTTCTACACACCCTCTGCTACACTGCGCGGCCCTCGTGACGCAGGTCATGGCGCGAGCCGGGAACCCCCTTGTACGGCGGGGCGTTGTCAAGGCCGCGTGAACTGCCGTTCCGGCTTCTCGGACCCCCTGAGGGCCCCTCGAATCGGCCCCTGTTTTCACCCGGACGAGGCCCCGGCGAAACCCCCTCCACGGCGCCCTGTGGACTCCTCGGAAACCCCGAAGCCTCTGCGGAGCCTCAAAACATCGCTCAACTGGGCCGATTCTCTTGTGAAGAACTTCACGAAGTTTCCGGGCGGCGGGTCGACGAGGGATGCCGGAGCACCCCTCGGACGCGCTCATACGTTATCCGAACAGCTCAGGCGAGGCTACCGGCGAGTAGTAAACACTTGCTCACAAGCCACGCAGTGCGGCTGGGAGAGCCCCGATACCCGCCCGGGACTCAAGCCGCACCCAAGCCGGACTCACGCCACGGACCAGGCGATTCCGTCCAGAATGTCGTGTTCGCTCACCACGACCTCGGCCGCCCCGATCCGCTCCATGATCGAGAGGAGGACGAGGGCCCCCGCCGCGATCACGTCCACCCGCCCTGGATGCATCGACGGGACCGCCTCCCGCTCGGCATGCGTGGACCGCAGCAGCCACTCGGTGATCTCGCGGACCCGCTCGTAGGAGATCCGGGAGTGGTGGATGGCCACCGAGTCGTACGCGGGCAGGTCCTGGGCGATCGCGGACAGGGTGGTGACCGAGCCGGCGAGCCCGACGAGGGTGTGCGCCTCCCGCAGGGGGACGCTCCGCTCGGCGAGGT
Organism: Streptomyces sp. NPDC057474; assembly: GCF_042802555.1. Lineage (NCBI taxonomy): Bacteria > Bacillati > Actinomycetota > Actinomycetes > Kitasatosporales > Streptomycetaceae > Streptomyces > Streptomyces sp. NPDC057474. The sequence continues at coordinate 12,684 of NZ_JBHVDX010000055.1, forward strand.
CCAGCGCGGCCTCGATGTCGGCGCGGATCGCGGCGATCTGCTCCGGTCGCGGCGGGTCGACGACGGCCCCGTCCCGTACGAGGTGCCGCTCGGTCAGCCGTACGCAGCCGATGTCCACGGACCGGGCGCCGCGCACCTCGTCGTCGCCGACGACGAACTCGGTCGAGCCGCCGCCGATGTCCACGACCAGGTACGGCCTGTCGAGGTCGGCGCGCCCCTTCAGTTCCTTGGTCGCGCCGGTGAAGGAGAACTCGGCTTCCCGGTCGCCGGAGATCACCTCGGGCTCGACGCCGAGGATGTCGAACACACCGCGGACGAACTCGTCCCGGTTCTCGGCGTCGCGGGAGGCGGAGGTGGCCACGAAGCGGACCCGCTCGGCGCCGAGCTCCTTGATGACCGCCGCGTACTCCCGGCAGGCCACGAAGGTCCGCTCCAGCGCCTCGGGGGCCAGCCGGCCCGTACGGTCCACGCCCTGGCCGAGCCGGACGATGGTCATCCGCCGGTCCAGCTCGACGAGTTCACCGGTGGCCGGATCGGCGTCGGCGACGAGGAGCCGGATGGAGTTCGTACCGCAGTCGACGGCGGCGACACGGGTCACTTGTCGTCCTCCTTCGACGGCTCCTGCGCGGACACCACGCACGGGCCCTTCGCCCACCACTCCGGGAGCATCGCGATCGCCTCGTCGCCCAGCGGGTTGACGCCGGGACCGGCGGCCAGCGAGTGCCCGACGAGGACGTGCAGGCACTTCACACGGTCCGGCATGCCGCCCGCGCTCGGGAAGCCCTCCAGGACCTCGATCTCGTCGCGGCGGGCGATGTAGTCCTCGTGCGCGGCCCGGTACGCGGCGGCCAGCTCGGGGTCCGTCGCCAGCCGCTCCGTCATCTCCTTCATCACGCCGTTCGCCTCCAGCGTGCCGATCGCGGAGGCGGCGCGCGGGCACGTCAGGTAGTACGTCGTGGGGAAGGGCGTGCCGTCCGGGAGGCGCGGCGCCGTCTCGACGACATCCGGCTGCCCGCAGGGGCAGCGGTGCGCGATCGCGCGCAGCCCGCGCGGCGGGCGCCCGAGCTGCTGCTGGAAGGCCTCGACATCGGCGTCGGTCGGCTCGGTGCGCGGGGTGGGCGGCGGAGGGGTCTGCATAACCTGCTACTCAAGTCCTCGGTGTGGCTCATCGGTTCACGGTCACGGGGTGGCCGTTCAGCTGTCGGCGGCGTCGGCCTTGTCGACCCCGTCCCAGACATTGGTGTACCAGGGGCGGTCGGCCGCCCCCTGCGTCGTACGGGACTGCTTCGCCGCGTCCGGGTCGATCATGGTGTAGCCGGTCTCGCCCGGCATCACATAGTGCAGCCGCTCCCGGATGCGCTGCTCGGCGTACGCGTCGTCCTGCCAGCGCGCCTTGAGGTCGCGCAACTCCTCGACCCGCTCGCGCGCCTCCTGGCGCTGCCGCTGCGAGTCGGCGATCTCGGCGCGCTGGGAGACGTACTGCCTTATGGGATAGGCGAGCGCCACGATCATCGAGCAGAGGACGAGGGCGAGCAGCGCGGCCCGGCCGGTCAGCCGGGAGCGGCGGGCCTGGCGCTTGGTCTGGGAGCGGTAGACCCGGGCCGCCGTCTGCTCACCGAGCACCTTCAGCCGGGTCGCGGTGGAGAAACGGTCCCGGTCCCGGTCCTTCACGGCCATGTCCCGCTTCCCCTTCTTCTCCTGCGCGTACGTGTCTCCCACGTGCGTACGTCCCCGCACACGGTACGGGACCGGTACGGGGACGTACGTACGACTGGCTCAGGCTTGGCCCTATAACGGCTCAGCTGACGGCTCTCAGCTGACGGCTCAGCCCTTGAAGCGGGGGAAGGCGGAGCGGCCGGCGTACACCGCGGCGTCGTCGAGGATCTCCTCGATGCGCAGCAGCTGGTTGTACTTGGCGACGCGGTCCGAGCGGGCCGGGGCGCCGGTCTTGATCTGACCGCAGTTCACGGCGACGGCGAGGTCGGCGATGGTGACGTCCTCGGTCTCGCCGGAGCGGTGGGACATCATGCACTTGAAGCCGTTGCGCTGGGCCATCTCGACGGCGTCCAGGGTCTCGGTCAGCGAGCCGATCTGGTTGACCTTGACGAGCAGGGCGTTGGCCGAGCCCTCCTCGATGCCGCGGGCGAGGCGCTCCGGGTTGGTGACGAAGAGGTCGTCGCCGACGATCTGGACCTTGTCGCCCAGCTTCTCGGTGATGGCGTTCCAGCCGGCCCAGTCGTCCTCGAACAGCGGGTCCTCGATGGAGACGAGCGGGTACGCCTCGACGAGCTCGGCGTAGTACTCCGTCATCTCGGCGGCGGAGCGCTCCTTGCCCTCGAAGGTGTAGACGCCGTCCTTGTAGAACTCGGAGGCGGCGACGTCCAGCGCGAGGGCGATCTGCTCGCCGGGGGTGTAACCGGCCTCCTTGACGGCCTCGAGAATGAGGTCGAGGGCGGCGCGGTTGGACTCCAGGTTCGGGGCGAAGCCGCCCTCGTCGCCGAGGCCGGTGGACAGGCCCTTGGTCTTCAGCACCTTCTTGAGGGTGTGGTAGACCTCGGCGCCCCAGCGCAGGGCCTCGGAGAAGGACTCCGCGCCGATGGGCGCGATCATGAACTCCTGGATGTCCACGTTGGAGTCGGCGTGCGAGCCGCCGTTCAGGATGTTCATCATCGGAACGGGCAGCAGGTGCGCGTTCGGGCCGCCCAGGTACCGGAAGAGCGGGAGGTCGCTGGCCTCGGAGGCGGCGTGGGCGACGGCGAGGGAGACGCCGAGGATGGCGTTGGCGCCGAGGGAGCCCTTGTTGTCGGTGGCGTCCAGGTCGAACATCGCCTGGTCGATCAGGCGCTGCTCGGTGGCGTCGTAGCCGACGAGCTCCGGGCCGATCTGCTCGATCACGGCGAGGACGGCCTTCTCGACGCCCTTGCCGAGATAGCGGTTGGGGTCGCCGTCACGGAGCTCGATGGCTTCGAAGGCACCCGTGGAGGCGCCGGACGGAACGGCGGCACGACCCGTGCTGCCGTCGTCGAGGCCGACCTCGACCTCGACCGTGGGGTTGCCTCGGGAGTCCAGGATTTCCCGGGCTACGACGACGTCGATGGACGGCACGAGCATCTCCTTCATGGGATGTGACGCTGGAAGTGCGGGGCCCACGGGCCCTGCGACTAGAGCCTAACCGCCCCCGGGCCGTCAGCAGCCGACCGACCGTCCCGTGGACAGAGAGACGGTACCTATTGTTCCAGGTCGGAACAAAGGGGGGTGGGCGAGAAAGTGAACAGAAGGAGGAACGGAAGGAGAGGCGGAAGGAGAGCAGAAGGAGAGGCAGAAGGAGGGAGCGGCCCGGGGAGACGGGCAAAGAAAAGCCCCGCCCCGGTGCGTACGGGGGAATGCGCACCGGGGCGGGGAGCCCGTGGGGACGGGGGGACGGCCCTCACGAGGTCTTCACTATGGAGGACACGGATGTGAGCGGGCTGTGGTTCAGCTGGGGAGCGGCCTGATTTTTCGGCCCAGCTGAACCTGCCCCGCCTGCCCGGCCGTGGGGGCGGCCGTGGGGATGGCAGGCGTCCGGCGGCCGTCGCGATCGCCGTGGGTCAGCTCAGGTGGAGCTGCTGGCCCGGGTAGATGAAGTCGGCGTCGTCGATGATGTCCTTGTTCAGCTCGAAGAGCTTCTCCCAGCCACCCTTGACGTTCTTCTCCTCGGCGATGGCGCTGAGGGTGTCACCGCTGACGACCTTGTACTCGCCGTCGCCCTTCTTGACCTTCTTGCCGGTGGGGGTCTCGACGGTGGCGCGCTCGGAGGAGCGGGAGGCGCGGGTCTCCTGGGTGCTCTTCTCGGTGCTCTCCTGGGTGCTCTTCTGCGAGGAGGAGCCGGAGTTCGAGCTGGAGGAGCTGGAGTTCGAGTTACCGCTGGAGGCGGCGGCGCCGTCGTACGAGGCGCCGGACAGGCCGACGCCGCAGACCGGCCAGGCACCCTTGCCCTGGCCCGCGAGGACCTTCTCGGCGACCGCGATCTGCTGGGCCTTGCTCGCCTGGTTGGCGGTGGAGGCGTACTGCGTACCGCCGAAGGCGGCCCAGGTGGAGGCGGAGAACTGCAGACCGCCGTAGTAGCCGTTGCCGGTGTTGATGGACCAGTTCCCGCCGGACTCGCACTGGGCGACGGCGTCCCACTCGGAGGCGGTGGCGGCGGAGGCGCTGCCGGCGGCCATCAGCGGGGCGGCGATGGCCGCGGCACCGGTGACACCGGCGACGGCGATGGCACGAGCCGCCTTGGACGGGCGACGGTGCTTGCCCTTGCTGGAAAACAGCATGGAGTGATCCCCTCACCGACGCCTGCGAGGTGAGCTGTCGGGTTCGGGCCGGTTGAGTTGCCCGGCCGCGCACGCTCGCCTTTCGGCTGACGTTGCGCGGCTTCACCCCAAGCCGGTTCCGGACGCACGCCCCCGAAGGGCCGCAACTGCCGGACCCGGCACTTACCTTGGGTCCCCCGCTCCTGCCTACGGCGCTTGACGCGACGACTGTTCCTTGCGGTCGCTGGCAGGATTCGGCGTGCCGACCGCAAGAGCCCGCTGTGGCGAGCGGTCACGACCGTAAACAGGTGATTGCCCGAATTTCAAAGACGATCAGGGGGTCTGTGATTCATCTCCCACATAGATCAAAACGGGCATTCAGGGGCGAACCGTGACCCGAACTGCCGCTACTTTTCGCCCGTTTCGGCACCGACTTCGAGGGTCTGACCGGGAAGGATAAGGTCCGGGTCAGTTCCGACCGTGACCTCGTTCTCGGCGTACAGCTCCCGCCACCCGCCATCCAGGCCGAGCGAGTTCACGATGCGCGTCAGATTGTCGCCCGCACGGACGGTGTACGCGCCGTCCGCGACCTCTCGCGCCGCGTCGCCGTCACGGGAGGCGTGACGGCCGGAGGGCGTGGAGTCGACGCGGGAGCCGTCGGCCGCGTCCGTGCCCGCGTCGGCGTCAGCGTCCGCATCGGCACCCTCGTCGGCACTGGTGCCTCGATGGCGGCCGGTGCCGCTTTCACTGTCATCGGCAGCCGAAGAGCTGTCGCTCTGTGCTGACTTGTCCGAGTTGGCGCTGCCGGAGTCCGTGGTGTCGTCCGAGTCGGTGCCGGTTTCGGCCTTGGTGGAACCTTCGAAGACACCAGGGGACGATTCCGGCGATTCTGATGTTTCGGACGATTCGCTCGACCTGCCGGCTCCACCGGAGCCGGTGGAGCCGGTCGAATCGGCGGACTTGGCCGAGTCTGTCGACTCGGCCTCGTCGGTGGAAGTGGATGAATCAGACGAACCGGACGAGTCAGATGAACTGCCCGACCCCGCCGAGCCGTCCGCGACGCCCGTGTCCACGTCGGCGGAACCGGAGTCGCCGCCGAGATTGTGGAGCAGTCCGCAGGTGGACCAGACACCGACGCCCTGGTCGGCGAGCACCTTCTCGGCCACCGCTATCTGCTGGGAACGGCTGGCCTGGTCGGCGGTTGTCGCGTAGTCGAGGCCGCCGTACTTCTCCCAGTTCGCCTGGGTCAGCTGGAGGCCGCCGTAGCGCCCGTTCCCGGTGTCCGCGCTCCAGGAGGCGCCGCTCTCGCACTCCGCCACCTGGTCCCAGGTGGTTCCGCTGGCCGCACTCGCGCCGGTGGCGCCGAGGAGTGGGATCGCGATGGCCGAGCCGGTCACGCCGGCCGCGACGAGGAGGGCCGGAGCCTGACGGGGGCGACGGTGACGACCGTTCCCGGAGAGCATGCGGTTGCCTTTCACACGACAGCAGGGGCCTGTGCGACGGGTGTGGTGACCCCTTCGCACTGACGTGTGAACGTATCGGCAGTCGATCAGTTGTCACAAGTTAATGCAGCACAGATCACGTGAAGATCACAGAGTTGAGGGAGTGTCATCTTCTGCCGCGGAATGGGGTACTGCTACGGGCCGCCCGGGTACTGCTACGGACCGCTTACGGGCCGCTCCTGCGGGGTGAATTGCACCGGAAGCGTGCGCAATCCACGCATGATGAGCCCTCCTCGCCACCTCAAATCGGCTGAATCCACTGCAAGTCGCAGATCGGGGAGGCGGGTGAGGAGCGTCGCCAGCGCGGTCTGGCCTTCGAGGCGGGCGAGTGGGGCGCCCAGGCAGTAGTGGATGCCATGGCCGTAGCCGAGGTGCTGGTTGTCGCGGCGGGAGAGGTCGAGGGTGTCGGGGTCGTCGAAGCGGGCCGGGTCGCGGTCGGCCGCCGCGAGTACGACGAGGACGGGGTCGCCGGGGGCGATGTCCTGCCCGCCGATGGTGAGGGGTTGGGTCGCGAAGCGCCAGGTGGCCAGCTCGACGGGGCCGTCGTAGCGGAGGAGTTCCTCGACGCCGGTTTCGAGCAGCGCGGTCTCCTGGGCGTCGAGGGAGGCCTGGAGACGGGCGCGCTGCTCGGGATGGGTGAGAAGGGCGTACGTGCCGTTCCCGATGAGGTTGACGGTCGTCTCGAACCCGGCGAACAGCAGGATGAACGCCATCGCCGCGGCCTCGTTCTCGGTGAGGTGCTCACCGTGGTCGGAGGCGCGGATGAGCGCGGAGATGAGGTCCTCGCCGGGGGCGGGGTGCTCGGTGAGGCCTTCTCGCTTGCGGCGGATGAGGTCGCCAAGATAGCCGCGCATCTTCTTCACCGACCGCGCGACACCGCCACGCGGGCCGCCGCCGTGCCGGATCATCATCCCCGCCCAGTCCCTGAAGTCGTCCTGATCCTCCCGGGGGACGCCGAGCATGTCGCAGATCGCGTAGATGGGGAGGGGGAAGGCGAACTCGTGGATGAGATCGGCTTCGCCCTTGTCCGCGAACTGGTCGATGAGGTGATCGGTCAGCTCTTGGACCCGGGAGGCGAACTCGGCGACCCGGCGAGGAGTGAACGCCTTGGAGACGAGGCGGCGGAGACGGGTGTGATCCGGCGGATCGATGTTCAGCAGATGCGTCATCAACTCGGCCTTGCGCTCACCGGGGATACCCGTCTTCCCCTTGGCGTGCGCGGGCTCGTCGTGATGCGCCGGGTTCTTGGAGAGACGTCCGTCGGCGAGGGCCTGCTTGGCATCGGTGTAGCGGGTGACCAGCCAGGCCTCCACACCACTGGGGAGGCGTGTCCGGTGGACGGGGGCGTGGTCTCGGAGCCAGGCGTACGCCGGGTAGGGGTCGGTGGCGAACTCCCAAGTGAAGAGATCGGGCGCGCCGGTTCCCGGGGAGGTGGCGGGGGTGGATGCGGGCTGGTTGGTCACTCGTCGACGGTATCTGGCCTTTCCGGGGCCTCCGCCTCCGTCCCCGGTACTCGGTCAGGCAGGAGCACGACGCGGCCGCTCGCGGGGTCGAAGCCCAGTACCGGACAGTCGTCGGCGCCCTCCGGGCACATCAGGACCGGCTTGCCGAGGCGGTGACCGATGGAGCGCAGGAAGCCGCAGAACGCGTCGAGCCGGTCCTGGCCCTGCAGCTCCAGCAGGGCCACGTCGAAGTCGATCTCCTCGTCCGAGTAGAAGCGGAAGATCGCCAGCATGTCCTCCGTCGGCCAGACCCTCAACTGGGGGCATTCGGCGTCGAGTGGCCGCGCCAGTATGCGCACGGCTCTCGGCAGCGCCGACGTCGTGGTGCCTTCGATGTACTCGTGCCTCCAGCCGCTCCGTGCGACGAGATCGAGGAGCGCTTGCCAGTCCTCCGCCGAGGCGTCCAAGACGTGTAGGTCAGGCAGCGAACCCATCAGCTCAAGGTCGAAGTTCTCCTTCACGTCGTCCCAGAACAGGTCCGGGGTCCCGTCGGTCGTCCGCATTCCAGCGAGTCAGGCCTCGTCGCTCTCCTCGTCGGTGTCCTCGTCCGTCTTCGCCTTCGCCTTCGCCCCTGTGCCCACCCCTTCCACGGCGCGGATCGCGTCCCGGTACGCGCGGGCCGCCGCGCGTAGTGCCGCCTCCGGGTCGATGCCCTCGGACTCGGCGTGGGCGGCGAGGGTGAGAAGTTCGTAGCCGATGTCGTCGCCGGGGGGTATCGGGACGTCGAGCCCTGCGGTGCGGACGCGGGAGGAGAGCTTGGCGGCCAGGGCCAGGCCGGGCTGGCCGAGGGGTACGCCGTCGGTGACCGACTCGCGTTGCTTCTCGACTGCCTTGGTGCGGAGCCAGTGCGCCTTGACTTCCTCCGGCGTCGTGGCCGTCGCGTCGCCGAAGACGTGGGGGTGGCGGTGGATGAGCTTGGTGATGATGCCTGCGGCCACGTCGTCGATGGAGAAGGGGGTGTCGGGGTCGTCCTCGGCGATGCGGGCGTGGAAGACGACCTGGAGGAGGACATCGCCCAGTTCCTCGCGGAGTTCGTCGCGGTCGCCCTCCTCGATGGCCTCGACGAGTTCGTACGCTTCCTCGATGCCGTACTTGGCGAGGCCCTTGTGGGTCTGCTGGGAGGACCAGGGGCATTCTGCGCGGATCCGGTCCATGACCTGGATGAGGTCGAGGAGGCGGGCGCCGGGGAGGTCGTAGGAGGCGGGGAGGAGCTCCAGGGACGGCATCCGGACGCGGCCGGAGCCGGCGAGGCGGGCGAGGCCGTCGGTGAGGCGGGATTCGCCCTCGGCTGTGGCCACCACGAGCACCGTGCGGTCGCCGGCGCAGGCGTCGACCAGTTCCTCGGCCGTCGGGGTCGCCTGCTCCACCGTTGTGCCGGCCTCGCGGAGATAGGGCAGCTGGGGGTGTGCCTCGTCCGCACAGAGAACGCGGTCCGCCCCGTGCAGTGCCTGCCACGCGGGCCAGGAGAGCAGGCCGGGCGCGACACGGTGGCTGGTGGTGAGCAGGACGACTCGGCCGGGGCCAGGGGTGGCGTCCGTGGTCTCGGGGGCTGTGGTCTCGGGGGTCGTGGTGGCGGGGGCGCCGTCGGGGCGGTGTGCGTTCACCCCACGAACGTAACCCACGTCACGGACGACCCCCGAAGTTATCCACAGGCTGGGGGCGCGGGCACCCCGCTACGCCGACTCCTGCGTCCCCGTCCCGGTGACCTCCTTCAGCCACGGTGTCTTGGCGTCCAGCAGACCGACCCGGCCGGATGTCGGGTCGACGCCCCAGCTGCCGTAGCGGGGGTTGAGGTCCACGTCGAGTTTCTTGGAAGCCTCCGAGAGGGCCTTCCAGAAGACGATGCCACCCTCCTGGGTGTTGAGGTCGGCGCCGAGGGAGGCGGCGAGTTTCTGGACCTCGACGTCGCTGCGGAGGCTCTCCTCGAGCTGTTCGGGGGCGACGCTGTAGCGCTGCAGGTAGGCCGTTTCCAGGGCCTCGGCGCCGCCGGCCTCCGCTTGCAGGTCGGAACGGTACTTCTGGACTTCCTTGCGGGTGACGGTCGCGCCGGCGTCCTCGAGTGCCTGGTCGAGGACCTTCTCCAGGACCATGCCGTTCAGGGTGTTGCGGGTGAGGGCGCCGCTCTGGGCTACGACCTGCTGGTACTGGTTCTGGTCCACGCTGGCGGTGCGCTGGGCGGTGCGCACCTCGTTCACCCGGTTCTCCAGTTGCGCGACCGTGATCCGGTCGTCGCCGACGACGGCCGCCGCGCCGGGATGCGCATCACTTCCGCAGGCGGTGAGGAGCGGGGCCGCGGCGGTGATCGCTGCGGAGAGGAGGAGCGCGGTGCGACGGCGGCGGTGCAAGTGGGCCTCCCGAGGAGATTGTGCGGCGGTGCACAAAGTCTTGCGGTGATCGATGGTAGGCAGTGGCCCTGCTCTCGGCCAGCCATTCGACCAACGATTCACGTCGACTTCGGGCACCGTCGCACCGGGACCGTGCCACCACCGGCCCGCAGCCACGGCCGCTCCGACCGCGGCACGGCGCGGATGCCCGCCCGGCGTCGGGCGGTGGTCGTCGCCCGATTCACCCCACGATCGCCACCGGGGCGTCCCACGCGTTGCGGTCCACGGTGATCGTGTAGCCGCCGCGGGTCTCCTTGCTGTTGACCATGTACTGGTGGGCGCGGTGGTGCCCGGTGTACAGCTTCGGGTCGAAGGGCCAGTCGGTGGTGGTCGTGTTGACCTTGTCCCACTTGGCGTACCAGAGGTTGCCCGGCAGGTTCGTGCGGTCGGTGGCGGTGGCGACGGCCTTGGCGCTGGAGCTGCTGAAGCCGTAGAAGCCGGAGCGGTACTGCTTGGCTTCGAGTGCCTTGTGCCAGGAGCGGATGTAGGTGAGGACGGCGTTGTTGCAGGCCGTGTTCGTGGTGTCGTACGCCTCCATGTCGAGGTAGAGCGCGCTGCCCGGCTTCATGCCGAGGGCGGCGGCTTTGGCGACGGCGTCAGCTCCGTCGGCGGCGCCCTGGGAGGCGGCGGTCGACGCGGTGATCACCTCGGGGCTGGAACCGGTCTGGCAGGGCGGCTGGGCGCCGACGTAGAGCGGGACGAGCTTCCAGCCGAGGGTGTTGACGGCCTTCACCCAGGAGGCGGTGAGGTTGGGCTGGGAGCAGCCGCGGTTCTTGCCGCCGACGTAGACGGCCGCCGCGCCGTAGAGGCCGCCCTTCCAGGCCTTCATCGCGGCCGGGGAGGGTGCCGTGCAGGTGTCGAAGGCGCGGCCCGTGTAGACCTTGGCGGTGGGCCAGGCGGTGGTCGTGGCCAGGGAGTTCTGCGCGGCGAGCCCGGCTCCGGCGAGGACGGCGGCACCGGCGGCGGTCCAGGCGATGTATCTGCGCTTCCTGGACTGCCGGTGGCCGGCCGTGCCGGACTGCCGGTGGCCGGCCGTGCCGGACTGACGGTGGCTCGCCTTGCCGGATTGACGGTGGCTCGACTGGTTGTCGGACATGAGTGGCCCCACCCCTTGATCGTTGTGTGCGCACAGCTAAGCGGTGTCGTCTCCGTGTTCGGGAAACCCCGCCTCTCGGCCCTGGCAAACTTCGGCCAAGGTGGCGCAAAACATGCGATCCGCCGCCTGGGTCGGCCTCAGCCGCGCACCTGCCCCAGCCACTGCAGCGTGCGCCGGACCTCGCCCGCCAGCGGATGGCCCGGCCCCCGCAGTCGTTCCACGTCGAGCAGCAGGCGGCCCAGGGTCTCGTGGGCGGCGCCGCGGTCGCCGAGGGCGAGGAGGAGGTGGCCTATGCGGCGGCGGACGTCGAGGGAGAGTTCGGGGTCACCGCCGACGTACTGGTTCTCGTAGTACGGCAGCAGGGAGCGGTACTCGGCGAGGGCCGCGGCCGGTTCGCCGAGTTGTTCGAGGCACTGGGCGGAGTCGTAGCGGAAGCGCAGTGCCTGGGGGTCGGCCTGGCCGGCCTCGGTGGCGCGCTCGTCGGCGAGGCGGCGCAGCTCGGGCAGGGCGCGGCGGTACTGGCCGTCGTCCATGAGGGTGGCCGCGTACTGCTTGCGCAGGGTGCGGACGACGGGTGAGTGCTCGCCGTGCTGGGCGGCGGCGGCCGGGAGGATGGCGCCGAGGATGTCGACGGCCTGGGTGATGCGGCCCTCGCCGAGGAGCCTCTTGACCTCGTCGACGGCGCCCGCCACGTCGGGCTTGTCGGCCGCGGGCGCGGCGTCGGGCGCGGCGGACGGCTGCGGCGCGGGTATACGGGCGCGGTCCGGCCAGGGGGCGTGCGGGCGCAGGAAGGGGCGCGTGGGGTCGAGCGGGGAGCCGGTGGGCATACCGCGCGCGGGCAGCAGCGGGAGCAGTTGCTCGTACGTCTCCTGCGCGGAGGACGGGCGGTGCTGCGGGTCCTTGGAGAGCAGCCGGAGGACCAGGGCCTCCAGGTTCTCGGGCACCTCGGGGCGCAGTCGACGGACGGGGACCGGCGGCTCGTAGAGGTGGCGGTGGAGGACGCCGAGGGCCGTGGAGCCCGTGAACGGGACGTTGCCGCTGAGCAGTTCGTGTATCAGCACACCGAGGGCGTACAGGTCGGTGTACGGGCCCACCGCGCCGCCCATGGCCTGTTCGGGGGCCATGTACGCGGGGCTGCCGATCGGCGAACCGGTGTGGGTCAGGCGGGTGGTGTCGGTGTCCATCACGGAGGCGACGCCGAGGTCGAGGACGGTGACCGTGCCGTCCTGCTTGACCATGACGTTCCGCGGCTTGAGGTCGCGGTGGATGATCGGCACCGCGTGCACCGCGGACAGCACGGCGCACAGCTGGGCGGCGACCGAGACGGTCCACTGCCACGGGTACGGGTCGTGCTCGGCGAGGTGGTCGGCGAGGTCGGCCCCGTCGACGTACTGCATGACGAGGAACAGCTCCTCGCCCTCGCTGCCCGCGTCGTGCACGGTCACCAGGCCGGGGTGGTCGACCTGGGCCGTGACGCGGCACTCGCGCACGAAGCGGCGACGCAGCTCGTCGGCCTCCTGGCCCGCGACCTTGTCCGGGCGCAGCAGCTTCACCGCAACGCGCCGGTCGAGGCGCTGGTCGTACGCCGTCCAGACCTGGCCCATGCCGCCCTGTCCGATGATCGTGGACAGTTCGTAGCGGCCGGTGATCAGGCGTCCGGCGCCCTGTCCCTGGATCACCGGTCACCTTCGTGATTGCGGAGATAGTCACTGAGCTCGTCGAGCTCGGCGCGCACCTGGTCTATGCGGGCGGGCCCGGGGCGCTGCGGCTCCGGCGCCGACTGGGGCTGCGGCGGGGGCTGCGGCTGCGAGTGCTGCGGCTGGACGGGCGGCTGCGGGACCGGCGGGGCGGGGGTGTAGGGCTGGGGGACCTGGACCGGCGGGTAGCTGTACCCGGTCTGCTGCGAGTACGCCGTGGTCTGGGCGTACGGCGACGGCGGGGCCGTCCGGGAGCGGCTGAAGTGACGTATGTCCGCGTACAGGTAGTACGCGACGATCGCCGCGAGTCCGCCGAGGAGCAGCGACATGCCGACGTCGCCCTTCCAGGTGGTGAACTCCTCCTCGCCCGGGTCCGTGCCGATGATGTAGAGCGTCACGATGATGTGGACTATCGCCAGAGCGAACAGCCACCAGTCGCGGGGCCTGCGGGTCACCGAGGCGAGCCGCAGCAGGCAGGCCCAGGCGAGCAGGCCACAGCTCATGACGGCGACCACCACGAAGATCACACGGAGTGTGACCTGGCCCCCTTGGTCGGGGCCGGGGGGCGGTGTCGGCGCATAGCCGTGGCCTTGCATGGCTGCTCCTGAGGGCCTGGTGAGAGCGGACTTACGATGTCGTCCCGAGGGTATCGGTCGACCACGACATGAGGTCCAGGGTTGTGGACAACCGTTGTAGTACCGCAGTGCTGGTCACGCCGCCGTAGGCGGAGCGGTTCCGTCCGGTAGACGTGATCGTAGGGGGAGTTCGCGGTGTCGGGCCGCCGCGACCGTGCTGTCCGCGGGCTCAGTCCGGGGCGACCGTACCGTCCGTCAGTCCGTCGTACATGCCGCGCACCAGGCGTTCGCCGAGGCGGCCGGCCTGGCGGAGGGTGTCCTCGAAGGCGGCGAGGGCACGGAACCGTTCGCCGTAGCGGCGCTGCTGGTCCAGGGGGAGCCGGGGCAGTTGGAGGCGGCGTACGTCGAGGCGGGTCGCGGTGGAGGCGTAGCTGCTGGCCTGGCGGCTGTTGGCGCTGCCGCGCAGGAAACCGGCGACGAACCACGCGTCGAGCGCGGCCCGGTCCGGGCGCAGCAGCGTGAGGTTGCGGCCGAGGGCGGCGCCCGCGGTCTCCTCGTCGATCACGCGCGCGACCCCGCCGCCGCCGAGGACGGGGACGACGACGTCGCCGGGCTCCACGAGCACGGGGTCCTCGCCGCTCTCCGGCAGGGTTCCCGAGGGTGCCGTGCCGGCCAGGACGTCGTGATCGGTGAGCACGCGCGTGTGGGGGCCGTGCCCGCCCGTGCGCAGCACCAGGGCTCCCCCGCGCGCGAGTTCGCCGACCGTGGTGAGCGGCCAGCGCGCGGGCCGTGCCTCCGCGGCGAGCGGGGGTGTGAGGTCGGCGGTCAGGCGGAGGGTCTCGCCGAGGCGTTCGCGTACTGCGGTCAGCTCCTCGGCGCCGCCGCCCGCCGCCGGGGGCGGCAGATGCCGGGCGGGGGCCAGGTCCACGTCGTCGTCGAGCAGTTCGATGACCGGCACCGAACGGCTGAGCCCCGGCCGCTCCGCCACCTCGCCCGCCCGGTCGAAGGGCCGCCAGGCGTCGAGCACGGCGGTGCGCACCGCCGCCCAGTCGAACCCGCTCCGCCCCTCGGGCACGAGCCGCCCGGTGTCGACGAGCAGCAACGCGGGCGGCACGGACGCCTTCCCGGGCCGGCGCAGCACCCACAGGTGCAGTGGGATGTTGTACGGGGGTGCCGCGCCGACCGGCAGGGCGATCACGGCGCGCAGGGCGCCCCGGCGCAGCAGGTCGGCGCGGATACGGCGCCCCGAGCGGCGGCTCGCGGCGGCAGGAGGCATCAGCAGGACGGCGGTGCCGCCGTCCTCCAGGCGGGCCAGCGCGTGCTGCACCCAGGCGAGTTCGGATTCGGTACGGGCCGGGAAGCCGTACTCCCAGCGCGGGTCGTAGGCGAGTTCGTCGTGGCCCCAGTTGCGCTCGTTGAACGGCGGGTGGCACAGGACGGCCTCGGCCCTGAGGTGCTCGTAGGCGTCCGTGCGGAGGCTGTCCCCCGGGGCGGTGCGGACGGTGCTCTTGGTGCGCAGGGCGAGGCGGAGCGCGGTGAGGGCGGCCAGTTCGCGGGAGCTGTCCTGGCCGTACAGCTCCTGGTCCGGGCGGGCGGCGACGGCACGCAGGAGGGCGCCGGTGCCGCAGGCCGGGTCGAGCACCGAGCGGGCGGGCCCGGCGAGTTCGGCCATCAGCTCGGCGAGTTCGCCCGGAGTGAGCGTGTATTGGCGTGGGTTGGCGTCGAGGTGCCGGGCGAGCAGGAACTCGAAGGTCTGCCGCGCTCCCAGGTCGGCCGCGAGCTCGGTGGCGCCGCGCAGCAGCGGGATCGAGGGCAGGAACTCGGCGGGTGTCGTGGCGGGCACGGCGGGCTCGTGGACCGAACCGAAGCGTGGGGTGAGGACCTCACGGAGCGGGTCGGGCAGGAGTAGGGCCAGCTGCTCGTCGTCGGGGCAGGCGCTCAACTCCAGCCAGGCCAGGGGCCGGTCGTGGAGGTACAGCAGGGCGCAGCCCGCGTGCACCAGGGCGGTGACGGGGCCCTCCGGGTGGCCGGTGACCTGCTGCCAGACGCGCTCCTTGAGAGGCACCTCGGCGAGCTTGCCCTGGTTGCGCAGCCACTCCTCGACCTCGCTGAGCGCGAAGGCCGGGCTGGTCTCGGTGCCGCCGACCGGTTTGGGGAAGTCGGCGTGGCGTCGGCGCCAGTTGCTGACGGCGGCGCGACCCACCCCGGCGAGCCGCGCGATGTCCGCGGCGGTGACCTCTGTCCCGTTCCCCTGCACGCGCCCGGCTCCCCTCGTACCTGGTCTGTGGCGTCGAGCATACCGACGCACGCAAGATCTACCCATACACATCGTGTACACACTCAATCTTGTGAATCGCGTTGACTCGGTTCACAAGCTCTGCTGTCATTGACTCATCGAACAACGGACCACCCGATCCGGGTGGTCACACGTCGGCTGCGCTGTCACAACCGGGGGGAGGAGCATGGCCAGGGGAATGAAGCCCAGCTCGCGGCGTACGCAGCGGTCGGTCTCCTCGTCATCGGTGTGGTCTCGACGAACGCCGGGAGCGGTGACACCACCGAGAACGGCAGCGGTTCAGCCGACCCGCTTCAAGGCCTTTGTGAACAGTCACGGCACCACCGCCGAGAGAACCGCCGTCTCACATGTCACCGAGGTTCACAGGCCGGCCCCACCGGCGGGCGACACCGACTCCGCCGGCGAACAGGCCGGCACCCGCACGTACTGACGCGCACCGCTCACCGACGACCCGCGCGGCAGCACCGCTCATCTCACTCATTCGATTCCCAGGGGGGAACTCCCATGCGTCGCACCGCACTCGCCGCTCTCTGCATCGCCACCGCTGCCACCTTCTCGCTCACCGGCTGTCTGCCCGGCGAGGACAACGCCGACGGCCCGTTCGCCGGGCTGACCGGCGGCGAGATCGCCGACAAGGCCGTGAAGACCACCTCGGACGCCGACTCGCTCCGGATGAAGGGCGAGGTCCAGGACAAGTCCGACGGCGGCACGGTCCAGATGGACATGGCGATGAACAAGAAGGGCGACTGCGCCGGCACGCTGAGCATGAACGGCGAGGGCGAGGCCGAGCTGATCAAGGTCGGCGACACCATCTACATGAAGTACGACGAAGCGTTCCTGCGCGCCCAGTCGAAGGACTCCTCCAAGGAGGAGGCCGACATGGTCGTCGACATGCTCGCCGGCAAGTGGACCAAGACGTCCGCGACCGCCGAGGACTCCAAGGACATGGCGAGCTTCTGCGACCTCGACACCGTCCTCGCCGACTTCGAGGACGTGAACTCCGACGCCACGCGCGGCAAGACCTCCGAGGTCGACGGCACCCCCGCGATCCTCCTCGACGAGAAGGACGGCAAGGACCGATACACCCTGTACGTCGCCACCGAGGGCAAGCCGTACCTCCTGCGGGTCGTGAGCAAGTCCGCCAACGAGCCCGGCGACCTCGTCTTCACCGACTACGACAAGCCGGTTCCGGCCGAGGCTCCCAAGGGCAAGGTCATCGACCTGGACGAGGACTTCAGCTGACGCACCTCCCCGCACCCTCCCCGCAGGGCGGCACCGCGAAGGCCTCAGTCCGCGTGGAAGCGGGCCGGGGCCTTCGTCGGGTTGCCGCCGGTGGGGAGTTTCTGCTCGGGGCAGGTGGTCAGGACGCGCTTCATGGCGGCCTGTTCGGCGGAGGTGACCCAGAGGCCGTACTTCGCCTTCACGGCGACCTGAGCGGCCACATAGGTGCAGCGGTACGCCTTGTTGGGCGGGAGCCAGGTCGCCGTGTCACCGTCGCCCTTGCTGCGATTGGTGCTCGAGTCGACCGCGAGGAGGTTGAGCGGGTCGTTGGCCAGGGCTATGCGCTTGCTGTCGTCCCATTGCTGGGCGCCCTTCTGCCAGGCGTCGGAGAGGGCCACGATGTGGTCCACGTCGATCTTGCTGCGGCCCCGGACGTACGGCACGTCCCCGCCGGTGTACGGGTCCGGGTCGAGCACGCCGGAGGCCACCGTGCAGTCGTCGTCCCGGAACTTCACGTCTTCCAGGTCGCGTTTGAGTACGTCGTCGCGGGTGTCGCAGCTGTTGGAGTCCGTGTCGGCCCAGGGGCTGCCGAACTCACCGCGGTCGTAATTGGTCTTGGGCGCCCGCCCCTTGACGGTCAGCGCCTCCGCGGCGGCGAACGCGGCGCCGCCGCCCCCGCCGGGGTTCTCCTGCGGTCCGGCCGAGCCACCCGTGTTGTCCAGTTCGCAGCCGGTCGCGGCGACCAGCACCAGAGCGACGGCGGCGACCCCACCCCTCAGACGCACCACGCGACACCTCTTTCCTCTGCCTGTACTGCTCTTACGCGGTCCTGCGCGGGTTCCCCGGTCCTACCTGGTCAACACCGTAGCGGCCGCCGGATACGGCCAGACCGGCACCCGGCAGGCATCAGGTGCACACCGGGCGTATCTCCGGGGGCGAGCGGGTGAGCACTCGAAGGAAATCCGCCAGGAATCGCCAGAAGTCGTTCACCTGTTTCCTGTGAGGAGGCCCCGTCGTTCACGCCGGGGAGGGATCGCATCCGGGTGTCGCGACGCGGAGCGTCGCCGCATCCGGTCCAGGGCGCGGAGCGGGCGGGGGCCGGACATGCCCGTTACACCCACCGGCTGCGCGTGTCGTCCGCTGCCCGGACCGCCCTCGCCCTGACCCTCCCGGCCTACTGGTCCAGGAGGGGGCATCCACGACAACCGCGCCCGCTACGACCCCAGAATCGAAGCCAGGAACTCCCCGGTCCACCCCAGCAGATCCCGGCCGACCAGCGGCTTCCCGCCCACCTTCGCCGTCTTCGGGCGGGGCACCAGCACCTGGTGGGCGGCCGGCTTGATGACCGTGCCCGGGTACAGGCGCTTGAGGCGGAGCTCCTGGGACTCCCGCAACTCCACCGGGGCGAAGCGGATGTTGGCACCCTGGAGGACGATGTCGCCGACGCCGCAGGCCCGGGCGAGCATGCGCAGGCCGGCGACGAGCAGCAGGTTCTCCACCGGCTCGGGCAACTTGCCGTAGCGGTCGACGAGTTCCTCGCGCACCGCGGCGATGTCGGCCTCGGTGTTGACGGAGGCGATCGCCCGGTACGCCTGCAACCGCAGCCGCTCGCCCGGCGCGTAGTCGTGCGGGACGTGCGCGTCGACCGGCAGCTCGATCTTGACGTCGAGCGGCGGCTCCTCCTCGATCTCCCCGGTCTCCAGCTGCCGCCGGTAGTCCGCGACGGCCTCGCCGACCATGCGGACGTACAGGTCGAAGCCGACGCCCGCGATGTGACCGGACTGTTCGCCGCCCAGCAGATTGCCCGCGCCCCGGATCTCCAGGTCCTTCATCGCCACGTACATGCCCGCGCCCATCTCCGTGTGCTGGGCGATGGTCGCGAGGCGCTCGTGAGCGGTTTCCGTCAGGGGCTTCTCGGGCGGGTACAGGAAGTACGCGTAACCCCGTTCGCGGCCTCGGCCGACCCGGCCTCTCAGCTGGTGCAACTGCGACAGGCCGAAGGTGTCTCCCCGCTCCACGATCAGCGTGTTCGCGTTCGAGATGTCGATACCCGACTCCACGATCGTCGTGGACACGAGGACGTCGAACTTCTTCTCCCAGAAGTCGACGACGACCTGTTCCAGGGCCTGTTCCGACATCTGGCCGTGGGCCGTCGCGATGCGCGCCTCCGGGACGATCTCGCGCAGCCGGGAAGCCGCGCGGTCGATCGACTCCACCCGGTTGTGGATGTAGAAGACCTGGCCCTCGCGCAGCAGTTCGCGGCGGATGGCCGCGCCGATCTGCCTCTCCTCGTACGGGCCGACGAAGGTGAGCACCGGGTGGCGCTCCTCCGGCGGGGTGGTGATCGTCGACATCTCGCGGATGCCGGTCACCGCCATCTCCAGGGTTCGCGGGATCGGCGTCGCGGACATCGTCAGCACGTCCACGTTCGCGCGGAGCTTCTTCAGCTGCTCCTTGTGTTCGACGCCGAACCGCTGCTCCTCGTCGACGATGACCAGCCCCAGGTCCTTGAACCTGGTCTCGGACGAGAAGAGGCGGTGGGTGCCGATGACGATGTCGACCGCGCCCTCGCGCAGGCCCTCCAGCGTGCCCTTGGCATCGGTGTCCGTCTGGAAGCGGGACAGGGCCCGCACGTTCACCGGGAACTGCGAGTACCGCTCGCTGAACGTGCCGAAGTGCTGCTGGACCAGGAGGGTCGTCGGGACCAGCACGGCCACCTGCTTGCCGTCCTGGACTGCCTTGAAGGCGGCCCGGACCGCGATCTCCGTCTTGCCGTAGCCGACGTCGCCGCAGATCAGGCGGTCCATGGGGACCGTCTTCTCCATGTCCTCCTTGACCTCGGCGATCGTCGTCAGCTGGTCGGGCGTCTCCGCGTACGGGAAGGCGTCCTCCAGCTCCCGCTGCCAGGGCGTGTCCGCCCCGAACGCGTGGCCGGGCGCCGCCATCCGCGCGCTGTAGAGCCTGATGAGGTCGGCGGCGATCTCCTTGACCGCCTTCT
This sequence comes from Streptomyces sp. NPDC057474, assembly GCF_042802555.1. Taxonomy (NCBI): domain Bacteria; kingdom Bacillati; phylum Actinomycetota; class Actinomycetes; order Kitasatosporales; family Streptomycetaceae; genus Streptomyces; species Streptomyces sp. NPDC057474. The sequence continues at coordinate 32,238 of NZ_JBHVDX010000055.1, forward strand.
TCGCCCGCGCCTTGGTCTTCGTCCAGTCGGCGCCGCCCAGGCGGTGCAGGGTCGGGGCCTCGCCACCGACGTACTTGGTGATCTGTTCCAGCTGGTCCGTCGGGATGTAGAGGCGGTCGCCGGGCTGGCCGCGCTTGGCGGGGGCGTACTCGACGACCAGGTACTCACGGGTCGCGCCCTGCACGGTCCGCTGGACCATCTCGATGTAGCGGCCGACACCGTGCTGCTCGTGGACGATGTAGTCGCCCGGTTCGAGGGTGAGCGGGTCGATGGTCTTGCGGCGCCGGGCGGGCATCCGGGCGCCGTCCTTGCCGGCCGCCTTCTGCCCGGTGAGGTCGGTCTCGGTGAGGACCGCCAGCTTCAGGGACGGGTCGATGAAGCCGTAGTCGATCGAGCCGCACGCCACATGCACGACCGACGGGGAGATCTGTCCCAGTTCGGCCTCCAGACGGGCCGCGATGCCCTCGCCGCCGAGCACCTCGACCGTGCGGGCGGCCGGGCCGTGCGCCTCGGTCACGAACACCGTGCGCCAGCCGTCGGCGAGCCAGCCCTTGGTGTCGGCGAGGGCCTTCGCGGTGTCACCGCGATAGGTCTCGGGGGCGTGCATGCCCAGCTTGAGGGTGCCCGCGTCGAGCTCCTCGTCGGCCGCGAACGGCGACACCGACCACCACATCATGTCCAGCTCACGGGCCCGGTCGCGGACGTCCGCGATGGACCGGAGGGAGGCCGCGCCGACGTCGATGGGCGCCTCGCCGCCACCGGCGGTCGCCGCCCAGGACGCCTGCAGGAACTCCTGCGAGGTGGCCACCAGATCCGCCGCCCGCGTCCGCACCCGCTCCGGGTCGCACACGATCGCCATGGCGCCCTTCGGCATGACGTCGATCAGCAGTTCCATGTCGTCGACGAGGACCGGAGCGAGGGATTCCATCCCTTCGACGGCGATACCCTCGGCGATCTTGTTGAGGAGTTCACCCAGCTCCGGATGGCGCTCGGCGAGGGCACGCGCGCGGGCGCGTACGTCGTCGGTGAGGAGGAGCTCACGGCAGGGCGGCGCCCACAGGCCGTGTGCGGCGACCTCCAGGGAGCGCTGGTCGGCGACCTTGAAGTACCGGATCTCCTCGACGTCGTCGCCCCAGAACTCCACCCGGAGGGGGTGCTCCTCGGTCGGCGGGAAGACATCCAGGATGCCGCCGCGTACGGCGAACTCGCCACGCTTCTCGACGAGTTCGACGCGGGAGTACGCGGCTGCCGCCAGGGCCTCGACCGTACGGTTCAGGTCGGCCGTCTCGCCCGTGCGCAGGGCGACCGGTTCCAGGTCTCCGAGGCCCTTGACCTGGGGCTGGAGGACCGAGCGGACCGGGGCGACGACCACCGAGACCGGGCCGGTCTCCGGGTCGTCCGGGCGCGGGTGGGTCAGGCGGCGCAGTACGGCGAGGCGGCGGCCTACGGTGTCGCTGCGCGGGCTGAGGCGCTCGTGCGGGAGCGTCTCCCAGGCCGGGTACTCCACGACGCCGTCCGGGGGGAGCAGCGAGCGCAGGGCCGCCGCCAGATCCTCGGCCTCGCGGCCCGTCGCCGTCACGGCGAGTACGGGGCGGCCGGAGTCCCGCGTGAGGGCGGCCACCGCGAAGGGGCGGGCCGCCGGGGGGCCCACCAGGTCGATGTGGGTGCGGCGGCCGTCGGCTGCCGCCCTGATCGCCTCCGCGAGGGGGGCGTCCTTGACTACGGCGTCTAGCAGACCGTGGAGGCTCATTCGGGGCGTTTCCCGTCCGGGTGGGCAAGGTGTGGGGCTACTGGCTTGGGGGCTGGCTGTGGGGCTACGGCTTGGGGCTGCTGGGGCAACACGAACGCCCGGACTCGTGTGACGGGCCGGGGGTGTCCAGGGTACGACGCGCGGTGTGGGGGCTGTGGACAACCTTGGTCTCACCCCCGCCGGCCCTACCCGTCCCTCCCCCACTCCCGGCTTCGCCCGAGCGGCAGGTGCCCCCATCCAGGGACGCTGCCCCTTCGACCCCGGGCCCTGTGCGTTTGAGCGTTTGAGCGTTTGAGCGTGCGGGAGCGTCGTGGCTTGTCGTGCAGTTCCCCGCGCCCCTGAAGAGCAGGGGCTGCGCCCCTTCGATGAGGGCGCGCCTAATCTTTAGGGCACCTCTCACCTGTCCCAGACCGAACGCGAGTGCCGATGCCCCCAACGACCCAGCCCCCGGCGCTCATACCGTCGCCGGTCACGGCATCGGTCTCTCCCCCGGCCCGTGACCGGCGTTTCCCATCCGAGCGGCGCGAGCCGTACGTGCTGGCGGTCGTGCTGTTCGTCGCGTACGCGGCGGTGTCGATCGGGCGGTACCGGCGGATGGGGACCCGTTCGTACGACCTGGGGATCTTCGAGCAGACGGTGCGGGCGTACGCGCACTTCCAGGCGCCGATCGTCGAGCTGAAGGGGCCGGGGTACAGCGTTCTCGGGGATCACTTCAGCCCGGTCACCGTACTGCTCGCGCCGTTCTACCGGGTGTTCCCCTCACCCGTGACGCTGCTCGTCGCGCAGGCGGCGCTGTTCGCGCTGTCGGCGGTGCCGGTGACGCGGGCGGCGGCGCGCCTGTTGGGGCGGGCGCGAGGGCTCGCGCTCGGGGTGGCGTACGGGCTGTCGTGGGGGCTGCAGAACGCCGTGGACTTCGACTTCCACGAGATCTGTTTCGCGGTTCCGCTGATCGCGTTCTCCCTGGAGGCGCTGCTACGGCAACGGTGGCGTGCGGCGCTGCTCTGGGGGCTCCCGTTGGTGCTGGTCAAGGAGGACCAGGGGCTGACGCTGGCGGTCATCGCGGCCGTCGTCGCGATACGGGCCCGGCGGCACGGCGCGTCCCGGGTGGTGCCGTACGCCCTCGCGGTCGCGTCGTTCGGCGCGGCCGCCACGCTGCTCACCTTCACCATGATCATCCCGGCCTTCAACACCGCCGGTTCCTCCGACTACCTGACCAAGGTCGGCGGCTCCGGCCCCCTCGACGGAGTGGACACCAAGATCCGCACCGTCCTCTGGCTACTCATCCCGACCAGCGGACTGCTCGCCCTGCGCTCGCCGATCCTCCTCGCCGTCCTCCCCACCCTGGGCTGGCGGTTCGTCTCCTCCGACCACCACTACTGGGGCACGGCGTGGCACTACAGCGCCGTACTGATGCCGATCGTCACCCTCGCGCTCGTCGACGCGCTCCCCGCCGCCCGCCACAGCTCCCGCCCGTGGCTGCGCTCGTACACCTTCCATCTGCCCGCCGCCGTCCTCGCGGCCTCGCTCGCGCTGACGACCGCGCTGCCGCTGGGCACCCTGACCGAGGCCGCCGCCTATCGTGTCCCGGCCGAGGTCAGGGCCGTGGAGAGACTGCTGGACACCATTCCCGACGGGGCCACCGTCGAGTCCAACATCGGCCCCATCACCCGGCTGACCTCCCGCTGCCGCGTCTTCTGGATGGGCCGGACCAAGGGCCTCGCCCCCGACTACATCGTCTTCAACAACTCCTCGCGCTGGGTGAAGGACGTCCCCGGGTTCGCCCGTCAGCTGCATCCGCGGGACGAGTACGTGCTGCGGGGCGTCATCCAGGGGTACGTGCTGCTGGAACGTACGTCCCCCGAAGACACGACCCTCTGAACGCGTCCTCCTGAGACGGGTGGAGCCCGGCGCCCGGAAGCCTCCGCTTCCCGACGCCGGGCTCTCCCCCGGTTTCCCCCGTGCCCAGTGGCCGACGGCCACTCGGTGGCTACTCGGTGGCGATCGCGTTCAGTACGTTCATGCGGCCCGCCCGGAACGCCGGCACCAGCGCGGCGAACAGGCCCACGAAGGCCGAGCCGATGAAGACCCCGATGATCGTCGGCCATGGGATGTCGAGGACCTTCAGGCCCTCCAGGGCGAGGAGCTGCTGGGCGGTGGCGCCCCAGCCCATGCCCAGCCCCAGGCCGAGCAGCGCGCCGAAGAGGGCGATGACGACCGACTCCAGGCGGATCATGCGGCGCAGCTGGCGGCGGGAGAGGCCGATGGCCCGCATCAGACCGATCTCGCGCGTCCGCTCGACGACCGACAGGGCCAGCGTGTTCACGACGCCCAGGATCGCGACGATGATCGCGAGGGCGAGCAGGCCGTAGATCATGTTGAGGAGCTGGTCGATCTGGCCCTTGAGTGCTTCCTTGTAGTCGGTCTGGTCGCGGACCTCGTACTGCGGGTAGTCGTGCAGCGCGTCCTTGAGGGACTTGTACGCGGCCGCGTCCTGGCCGTCCTTCGCCGAGGCGAAGAGCAGCTGGTCGAGGGGCATCTTGTCGGCGGGGACGTACTTGGCCATCGTGTCGATGGAGGTGTACATGGCCCCGGCGTCGATGACGACGTCGCTGCTGGTGATCGCGCGGACGGTCAGGTCGGCCGTGGAGCCGTCCCTGAAGTCGACGGCGATCTTGGAGCCGAGTTCGATGCCGTGGTCCTCGGCGAACTTCTCGTGGACGGACATCGAGTCGGGCTTGTAGGCGTCCGGCAGCTTGCCCGCGACGACCTCGGTGGCGAGGTCGGTGGCGTAGCTCGGGTCGGCGGCGGTGATGGCCGTCTTCTCGAGCGTCTTGCCGTCGGGGGTGGTGAAATCGGCCTCGGTCCACTTGTACTGGGTGAGGCTCTTGACGCCCTCGGCGGAGCGCGCGGCCTCGACGGCCTGCGGGGTGATCAGCTGGCCGGTGTCGGACTGGATGATGAAGTCCGTGCCGACCGTCTTGTCGAGCTGCTCGGTGGCCGAGGCGACCATGGAGGAGCCGACGACCGACAGACAGGCGACCAGGGCGAGACCGATCATCAGGGCGGCGCCCGTGGCCCCCGTACGGCGGGGGTTGCGCAGTGCGTTGCGCTCGGCCATCCGGCCTACGGGTCCGAAGGCCCGCAGGACGACCGCGCCCAGCACCTTCACCACGGCGCCGGCGAGCAGCGGGCCGATGACGACGAAGCCGATGAGGGACAGGACGACCCCGCCGCCCAGCCACATCGAGCCCTCGCTCGCCTTGTCGGCGGCGGCCGCCAGATACAGGCAGTAGCCGCCGGCGCCGGTCAGGAGCAGGCCGATCACGGCCCGTACGATGCCGGCCTTGGCGTCCAGCGGGGCGCCGGCGTCGCGCAGGGCGGCCATCGGGGAGACCTTGCCGGCGCGCCGGGCGGGCACGTACGCGGCGAGGACGGTGACGACGATGCCGAGGAGCAGGCCGACCGCCGGGGTGGTCCAGGCGATGGTGAGGTCGTCGGTGGACAGGTTCATGCCGGTGGCGCTCATCAGCTTCATCAGGCCGATGGCGAGGCCCACGCCGCCGGCGACGCCGAGGATGGAGCCGAAGACGCCGAGGAGCAGCGCCTCGACGAGGACCGACCGGTTGACCTGGCCGCGGCTGGAGCCGATGGCCCGCATGAGGCCGATCTCGCGGGTCCGCTGGGCGACCAGCATCGAGAAGGTGTTGATGATCAGGAAGATGCCGACGAGGAAGGCGATCCCGGCGAAGCCGAGCATCGCGTACTTCATCACGCCCATGAACTCGCCGACGTCCTTGGCGTTGGCGTCCGCGATCTCCTTGGCGGTCTGCACCTTGTAGGCGCCGCCCAGTTCGGCGGAGACGCTCTTCTTCACCTGCGCGTCGGTGAAACCGGCTGCGGCGGTGATGTTGACATTGGTGTACACACCGGTCTCGCCGACGAGGGTCTTCTGGGCGGTGGCGGTGTCGAGGTAGAAGATCGCGGCGCCCGGGTTGGTGACCTGGAACTCGGCGATGCCGGAGACCTTCGCCTCGTGCGTGCCGACCGCCGTGATCACACCGATCGCGTCGCCGAGCTTCAGGTCGTGCTTGTCGGCGGTGTCCGCGTCGACCACGATCTGGTCGGGACCGCGTGGCGCGTTGCCGGACGAGATCTTCATGGTCCGGGCGTCGTTGGCGTTCCAGTTGCCGACGATGGTCGGGGCGCCGCTGGTGGGCGAGAGGCTGTCCTTGTCGCCGTCGACGACGGTGACCGAGGTCGTGAAGACGGTCCCCTCGGCCGACTTCACGCCGTCCGCGCCGCCCACCTTGTCGACGACGGACGCGGGCATGACCGGCGGCTTGCCGTTGTCGGACTGCGTCTCACCGCTGTCCGAGGCGCCCTTGGCGCTGACCGTGACGTCGGAGGAGGTGGCCGCGAACAGCTTGTCGAACGTCGTACCCATCGTGTCGGTGAAGACCAGGGTCCCCGTCACGAACGCCACCGACAGCATGACCGCGATGGCCGACAGCGCCATCCGTCCCTTGTGCGCGAAGAAGTTGCGCATCGAGGTCTTCATGACGCTCATGACGTACGTCCCCGCGCGTCGAAGTCCTTCATGCGGTCCAGCACGGCGTCGGCGGTCGGCTTGTACATCTCGTCGACGATGCGGCCGTCGGCCAGGTACAGCACCCGGTCCGCGTACGAGGCGGCCACCGGGTCGTGGGTGACCATCACGATGGTCTGGCCCAGCTCGTCGACCGACCTGCGCAGGAAGCCCAGGACCTCGGCGCCGGCCCGCGAGTCCAGGTTGCCGGTCGGCTCGTCGCCGAAGATGATCTCCGGCCGGGCGGCCAGCGCCCGGGCCACGGCGACGCGCTGCTGCTGGCCGCCGGAGAGCTGGGTGGGCCGGTGCTTGAGCCGGTCGCTCAGGCCGACGGTGTCGACGACCCGCCCCAGCCACTCCTTGTTCGGCTTCCGCCCGGCGATGTCCATGGGCAGGGTGATGTTCTCTATCGCGTTCAGCGTGGGCAGCAGGTTGTACGCCTGGAAGATGAACCCGATCCGGTCCCGGCGCAGCTGCGTGAGCTTCTTGTCCTTGAGCCCGGTGATCTCGGTGTCGTCGAGGTAGATCTGACCCGACGTCACGTTGTCGAGTCCGGCGAGGCAGTGCATGAGGGTGGACTTGCCGGACCCCGAGGGACCCATGATCGCGGTGAACTGTCCCCGCGCGATGTCCACATCCACCTGATCGAGGGCGACGACACGGGTCTCACCGGACCCGTACGCCTTCACGACCTGCCGCGCCCGCGCGGCAACGGCCGTAGTCCCTCCAGTACCCCCGTGCCTGGTGATGGTCACAGCCGATGTCACGGTATGTCTCCTAAGTCGGTCAGCGGATGCCGCTGTCGAAGAAGTTCGAAGTGGTGCGTCACTGACGTGCGAAGCGGTACGTCGATGAGTCTGGCCCCCGGAAGGGGTCCGGCGCGCTGGTGCCCAGCGCAGTCTTCTGCTGGGGAAAACCCCACCCCCATGGGTCCGGTCCACCGCCCCCCAGCGGCGTAAAGCCAGGTTAAGGACGGGAGGCGTCCCCTCTCGTCCTCCGGCGGTACGAACCCACCCCCAGCCGTAGTACGGAGGTACCCCTAAGGGATCTCGCCCGCCAGGAGGAGACGGTCTCGGGGTTCGCCTCCTCCCTCGGTGCGACCAGGCTGCACCCTCCCGTGGCGTGAGGGTCAATGGCATGGTGGTCGGCGGCAGATAGGTGCAAGGGGAAGGCATCCGGTGGGCGACAATTCGGTGGGCGACATACGCCCCGCGATACGCGACTCGGCACAGCACACCGGATCCGGCAGACGAAAAGCGGTCACCGCCGCTCTCATGCTGGCCATGGGCCTGGCCGCGATGGACTCCACGATCGTCTCGACCGCCGTGCCGCAGATCGTCGCCGACCTCGGCGGCTTCTCCGTCTTCTCCTGGCTCTTCTCCGGCTATCTGCTCGCCGTCACCGTCACCCTCCCCGTCTACGGCAAGCTCTCCGACACCTTCGGCCGCAACCCGGTCCTCATCGTGGGCGCCGCCCTGTTCCTGCTGGGCTCCCTGCTCTGCGCGCTGGCCTGGAACATGGGCTCACTGATCGCCTTCCGTGTCATCCAGGGCCTGGGCGGCGGAGCGCTGCAGGGCACGGTCCAGACCCTCGCCGCCGATCTCTACCCCCTGAAGGAGCGCCCCAAGATCCAGTCGAAGCTGTCCACGGTGTGGGCGGTGTCGGCGGTGGCGGGCCCCGGGGTGGGCGGCGCCCTGGCCTCGTACGCGGACTGGCGCTGGATCTTCCTCATCAACCTCCCGCTCGGCGCGGTGGCGTTGTGGCTGCTGGTCCGTCATCTGCACGAGCCCCGGCGGGAGTCGACGGGCCGCCCCCGGGTGGACTGGGCGGGCGCCCTGACCATCTTCACCAGCGGCGGGGCCTTGCTGATGGCGCTGGTGCAGGGCGGGGTGGCCTGGGACTGGCTCTCCTGGCCCTCGATCAGTCTGCTGGGTACGGGAGTCGCCCTGATCGCCGTGGTGGTACTCATCGAACGCCGGGCCGCCGAACCGATCATCCCCGGCTGGGTGTGGCGCCGCCGCTCGATCGCGGCGGTGAACCTGGCGCTCGGCGCGCTGGGCCTGCTGATGGTCGCGCCGACGGTCTTCCTCGCGACCTACGCACAGTCGGTGCTGGGCCTGGCGCCGGTGGCCGCCGGGTTCGTGGTCTCCATCTGGACGTTGAGCTGGCCGGTGTCGGCCGCCCTCAGCCAGCACGTCTACCGCCGTATCGGCTTCCGGAACACGGCGATGCTGGGCATCGCCGCGGCGGCGGCCCTCCTCTTCGCCTTCCCGCTCCTCCCCTACCCGGGCGAGGCCTGGCAGCCGATGCTGCTGATGCTCCTGCTGGGCGCCGCGCTGGGCCTCTTCCAACTCCCCCTGATCATCGGTGTCCAGTCCAGCGTCGAATGGTCCGAACGCGGCACCGCCACGGCCTCGATCCTCTTCTGCCGCCAGACCGGCCAGACCCTGGGCGCCGCGGTCTTCGGCGCGGTCGCCAACGGCGTCCTGGCCTCCCGCCTCGGCGGCGCGGGCGACCTCGACGCCGTCACCCACTCCCTCGACGCCGGCACGGCCGCGGAACCGGTCCGCCGCGCGGTCGCGGACGCGGTCCACGCCGTCTACCTGGGCGCGGCGTGCGCGGCGACGGTGGCGTTCGTGGTGCTGCTGCTGGTGGCGCCGCGGAGGTTTCCGGTACTCGAGGAGCACTGACACGCGAGCGGGCCCTGCCGGAACACGCCCGGCAGGGCCCTCTCGTCAGCGGATCGACCTGATCGCTATGTCTTCGAGATCATCGAAATCCCGCCCGTCGCAAGAGAGAACACCCGGGCCAGGGCCTTGCGGACGTCCGGGTCCCGGTCGAGCCGTTCCAGCGATGCGAACCTCGTCGGCTCGATATCGATCGTGGCAGTCCCGCCGACACCTGAGTCGTCCATGGCCGAGAACAACAGGAGGCATCGATAGGCCCGGACGGCCCCTCCCCGGCTCTCGCGCATCAACGACTGAAGCAGGACACTGCCCTCCTCGACCTGGCTGCGGAGTGCGTCCACCGAGGTCCACCGGGTCGCGAAGCCTCGGTGCTCCGCCTCCAACTGGATCTCGATCAGCGTGTCGAAACCGATCTGACACACGCGGAAGTCGGGGTCGGTCGAACGAATCATGGACATCAGAGCACTACTCCCCGCCGTAGACATCGATACGGATCTCCGTGTCCGGGTCGATACGCCCGTCCTCGATGCGCTCCTGGGATCGCCCCAACGCTGATGACCTCAGCTCAGTCTCGCCCAGGTCTCGCCCGGGTAGAGCGTGATGCCGGCGGTGTCTCGGCGGACAACCGCTGCCTTTTGGGGTCGACCAAGTGGCGATCCGTGAGGCGGCATCTCACACTCTGCTCACAGCACGCCCACAGAGCGCTCCTGACCCTCGTTCAAAAATCTGAGTTAATCGGGGTAACACCCCAGGTCAGCGCCAGATCCTCCAAGTAAGCGCATACCGACCGATCAGTTTGTCGAAAGTCTCGCGCACCGCCGAACCCACGAGTAACGTTCACGCCCGCCCCCCGCTCCCTGCGGTCCACACCGGACCCGAGCCGCGCAAGGAGACCAAGGGATGACCGACGCTTTCTCGTCACCCCCGCACCAACCGCCGTACCCGCCGCACACCTCGTCCCCCTCGTACCAGACCTACCCCTGGGCACCCCAGGAACCGGTCGCGGTCCCGGCCCCCCGGTCCGCCCGCACCGCCCCCCTCGGCCACCACAGCGACCTGCGGGTGCTGCGGAGCGCGTACCGCTGGCAGCGGCGGGTGGCGACGCTGACCGCGCTGGGCTACTTCGTGCTCTTCCTCGTCCTGTCGGCGTTCGCCCCGTCGTTCATGACGAGCGAGGTCAGCGGCGGACTCTCCACGGGCCTGCTGCTCGGTCTGCTGCAGCTGCCGGTGACATGCCTGGCCATCTGGCTGTACGAGCACACCGCGCGCCACCGGGTCGACCCCCTGGCCGACCGCATACGCGACCTGGCGGCCGTCGACGCGAAACGGGACGCGCGGCAGGACCCGAGGCGGGGAGCCACGCAATGACATTCACCATCTCCCCGACGGCATCCACCGCCCCCTCGACGACAGCCGTCGGCGGCCTCGCCGAGTTCAGCGGGTCGGCCCAGGCGATGTCGCTCGTCGGTTTCACGGCGGTCGCCACGATCACGCTGCTGCTGTGCGTGATGACGGGCCCGGACCGGGACGACCTCGACGAGTTCTACACCGGCTACAGCTCGCTCTCCCCCATGCGCAACGGCCTCGCCATCGCGGGCGACTACATCTCGGCGGCGACGGTGCTGGGCACCGGCGGAGTGATCGCCCTCTTCGGCTACGACGGTGTCGTCCTCGCCCTCAGTACGGCCCTGTCCCTGATGCTGCTGATGTTCCTGCTGGCCGAACCCCTGCGCAACGCGGGCCGGTTCACGATGGGCGACGCGCTGGCCCGGCGGATGCCCGGCCGGTGCGTACGCATCACCGCCTGCGTCGTCACGATCGCCGCGCTGATGCCGATGATGCTGGTCCAACTGGCGGGCACCGGCGACCTGCTGGCGTTCGTCCTCGGCTTCTCCAGCGACAGCCTGAAGACCGGTGTCGTGGTGGTCGTCGGCGCGCTGATGATCGGCTACGCGGCGATCGGCGGCATGAAGGGCACCGCCCTCATCCAGATCATCAAGATCGTGATGCTGCTCGGCTCGGGCGCACTGGTCGCCGTGCTGATCCTGAACAAGTTCGACTGGGACCCCGGCCTGCTGCTCGGCGCGGCGGCCGACAAGAGCGGCATCGGCACCGGCTACCTCCACTCCGGGCTGCAGTTCGCGGGCGGCCCGCACCCCGAACTCGACATGATCAGCGCCCAGTTGACGGTCGTCCTCGGCGGCGCCTGCCTCCCCCACGTCACCATGCGCATGTACACGGCGAACAGCGCCCGTCAGGTCCGTCGCTCACTGTCCTGGGCGGTCCCCTCCGTCGCCCTCTTCGTCCTGATCATCTCGGTGATCGGCTTCGGCGCGACGGCCCTGATCGGCCGCGAGGTGATCGCGGCGGCCGACCCGCAGGGCAACACGGCCTATCTGCTGGGCTCGATGGCGGCGTTCGGGGCGGAGGTGTCCACGGCGGAGACCCTGCTCTTCACCACGGTCACGACGGCGGTCTTCCTGACCCTCCTCGCCTCCGTGGCCGGCATGATCCTCGCCTGCGCCAACTCCCTCGCCCACGACGTCTTCGCGGCCCGGGCCACCAAACCCCTCACCCCGCGCCGTGAGATGACCATCGCCAGGCTCTCGGCCTGCGCGGTCGGCACCGCCGCGATCGTCCTCGCCACGATGGTCCAGCAGCGCAACCTCCAGCCCCTGGTCACCCTCTCCTTCTGCCTCGGCGCCTCCGCGATCGCCCCCGCCCTCGTCTACGGCCTCTTCTGGCGCCGCTACACCCGAACCGGCCTCATGTGCACGCTCATCGGCGGCACCCTCTCCGTCCTCGTCCTCATGACCGGCACCAACCTCGTCTCCGGTTCCCCCCACTCCGCCTTCCCACGAGCCGACTTCAACTGGTTCCCCTTCACCACGACCGGCCTGGTCTCCATCCCTCTGGGCTTCCTCGCCGGCTGGCTCGGCACCCTCCTCTCCGGCCGCACCAAGGCAGACGAACAACGCAAGCAGTACGAGGCGGTGGAGGGCTGGATCCTGGCGGGCGCGGTGAGGAGGGAGAACTGAAGACTGCCGGGCCGTGGGTCTTTTCAGGGGCGCGGGGCCGTGTCGATATGCGGCTCGGCCGCGTGGGAGTGACCAGCCCCCACACACCCGCACCCGCACCCGAAAACGCGCCCTAGTCCGTGAGCGCCGAGAGACTGTCCCGGATGCAGTCCATCTGCGCCCGAACCCCGTCCCACCTCTCCCCGTGGTCCCGCAACACCCTCTCGGTCTCCCGGGCCACCCACTCCTCCCGCCGCCGAGCCTCCGCGATCGCCTCGGCGGCACGGTCCTCGGCCTCGTCCTGCATCCGCGCCGCGGCCGCCTCCGCGTCCGCGAGGCCCCGCTCGGCCTCGAGAAGCTCCGCCTCCGCCCGAGCGGCCCGTTCGGCCTGCCCGGCATCGAACGCGGCCGCCCGTTCGGCGACCTCCCGCTCGATGGCGGCCACCCGCTCGTCGTACTCCTTGTCGAGGTCGGCGAGCATCCCCTCGGTCCGCTCCCGCATCTCCCGCAGCGCGGCCAACGCCTCGCCCCGCCCCTCCTTCACCCCGCGCCGGGCCTCGATCCGCAGCTCGTCGGCCTCGGCCTGGGCGGCCAGCAACCGGTGCCGGGCCCGCTCGTCGGCCTCGCCGCGCAGCTCGTCGGCGTACGCCTGCGCGTCACCCCGCAGCCGCAGCCCGGCCTCCTCCGCCTCGGCCACGAGCCGCCGGGCCTCGTGACGCCCGCCCTCGCGGACGGCCGTGGCCTCCTCGACACCGAGTTCGTACAGTTGCCGGGCGCGTTCGCCGAGCGCCTCGTACGTCTGCGGGGTCAGCCCGGCGACCGTCTCGCGCAGCCGGGCGAGTTCCGCGCCCATCTCCCGGGCCAGCACGGTCAGCCGGGCGGCCCGCTCCCACGCGGCGTCCCGGTCCCGCGAGAGGGCCGCCGTGTGGGCGTCGACCTCGTCGAGGCGGTAGCCACGCCGTACGACGTCGAACTCGAACTCATGGGGTGCCGTCGGTGCGCTGCTCATGCTGGTCCCTCTCCGCCGGACGCGCACGAAATGATGATTTCGCGCACATCTTGATGTATCGGGCAGAAATGTTCATAACGCGACACTCCGTGCGTGGGTCACGGGAGAGGCGGCGAACGTAGGGATCGAGCACAGGAAGCGGGCACGGAGCGGGCACACGGAAGGGCCCGGCCCGGTC
>NZ_JBHVDX010000056.1:0-45268 GCF_042802555.1 Streptomyces sp. NPDC057474
GCCTCCACGCACGCGTGGAGGCCGCTTTCCGTGTTCTGTGTTCAGGTCACCGGAACCGTCGTACTCCCGAGGGGGTCACCACCGCGTGCACCGGGCGGTCGTGCGGCTCCTCCGGTACCCGGTCCACGACCTCCGTGTCGTACAGGAGCACCACCAGCGCCGGATCGGCACCCGAGCTTTCCAGGCGGGCCAGGACGCGGTCGTACGAGCCGCCGCCCCGCCCCAGGCGCATCCCGCGCGCGTCGACGGCCAGGCCCGGCAGCAGGACGACGTCGGCGGTGGTCACGGCCTCCGGGCCGAGCCGCTCGCCGACGGGTTCGAGGAGCGCCATACGGCCGCCGCCGTGCCGCACGCGCGCGAGGGCGGCCTCCCCCTCGTAGGCGCCCCAGTCGAGGTCGTTGTCGGGCAGCAGGACCGGGAGCAGGACGCGGACGCCCTGCGCCCGGAGTGCGTCGAGGAGCGCGAGAGTGCCGGGCTCGCTCCCCACGGAGACGTACGCCGCGACCGTGCGCGCGTGCGCCAGCTCGGGCAGATCGAGGGCACGGCCCGCAAGGGCGCCCGTCGTTTTCCGGACGTCATCCGGCGTCAACCCGTTCCTCATCAGAAGGAGCTCTCGACGCAACATTCGCTTGGAAAGCTTCGGTTCAGGTCCCATCCGGCTCACAAGTTGCTCCAGTACGATTCGTAATCGGCTCATATGAGAGCGAATTCATCGGAGCCACAGATTCCTCACAAAGGCACCCGATAGGGTTCGGCCCATGAGTGAGGCGAACCCCAGGATCAGCAAGGCTGTCATCCCCGCGGCGGGTCTAGGCACCCGGTTCCTGCCGGCGACCAAAGCGACTCCCAAGGAGATGCTGCCGGTCGTGGACAAGCCGGCGATCCAGTACGTGGTCGAAGAGGCCGCCTCGGCGGGTCTCGACGACGTCCTGATGATCACCGGCCGGAACAAGCGCCCCCTTGAGGACCACTTCGACCGGAACTACGAGTTGGAGTCCGCCCTCCAGAAGAAGGGCGACGCCCACCGGCTGGCCAAGGTCCAGGAGTCCAGCGACCTCGCGACCATGCACTACGTCCGCCAGGGCGACCCCAAGGGCCTCGGCCACGCCGTCCTGTGCGCCGCCCCGCACGTGGGCGACGAGCCCTTCGCGGTCCTCCTCGGCGACGACCTGATCGACCCCCGCGACCCGCTCCTGAAGCGCATGGTCGAGGTCCAGGAGCAGAACGGCGGCAGCGTCATCGCGCTCATGGAGGTCGCGCCGGAGCAGATCCACCTCTACGGGTGCGCGGCCGTCGAGGCCACGGAGGACGGTGACGTCGTCAAGGTGACGGGCATGGTCGAGAAGCCGGACCCGGCCGACGCCCCGTCGAACTACGCGATCATCGGCCGCTACGTCCTCGCCCCGCAGATCTTCGACGTACTGCGCCGGACCGAGCCGGGCCGCGGCGGCGAGATCCAGCTGACCGACGCCCTCCAGCAGCTCGCCGCGGACGAGAAGGTCGGCGGCCCCGTGCACGGCGTCGTCTTCAAGGGCCGCCGCTATGACACCGGTGACCGCGGCGACTACCTGCGTGCCATTGTCAGACTCGCATGCGAACGTGAGGACCTGGGCCCGGACTTCCGGACCTGGCTTCGCAGTTACGTAGCCGAGGAGATGTAGCCACATTGAGCACCGCCGCGACCCGCACCACCGGCCCAGGCCACCTCTGGTCGGTGACCGAGCACCTGGAGGACATCCTCGCCACCGTCCGCCCCCTGGAACCCATCGAGCTGCAACTCCTCGACGCCCAGGGCTGCGTCCTGGTCGAGGACGTCACGGTGCCGGTGTCACTGCCACCGTTCGACAACAGCTCGATGGACGGGTACGCGGTGCGGGTCGCGGACGTCGCGGGCGCGAGCGAGGAGTTCCCGGCCGTGCTCACGGTGATCGGGGACGTGGCGGCGGGCCAGGCCGAGCAGCCCCAGGTGGGCCCCGGCGAGGCCGCCCGCATCATGACCGGCGCCCCCCTGCCGCCCGGCGCGGAGGCGGTCGTCCCGGTGGAGTGGACCGACGGCGGCCTCGGCGAGGGACCCGTCTCCGGGATGCGTGCCCGCAGCGCGAGCCCCGAGGGCGCCACCGGCCAGGTCGCCGTCCACCGCGCCGCCGAGGCACGCGCGCACGTGCGCGCGAAGGGCAGCGACGTGAAAGCCGGCGAACACGCCCTGCCCGCCGGCACGATCCTCGGCCCGCCGCAGCTCGGGCTCCTCGCCGCCATCGGCCGCGCCTCGGTACGCGTGCGACCGCGCCCGCGCGTGGTCGTGCTCTCCACCGGCAGCGAACTGATCCCGCCGGGCGAGACGCTGGCCACCGGCCAGATCTACGACTCCAACAGCTTCGCCCTCACCGCCGCCGCCCGGGACGCGGGCGCGATCGCCTACCGCGTCGGCGCCGTCGCCGACGACGCCGAGACCCTCCGCTCCACCATCGAGGACCAGCTGGTCCGCGCCGACCTGGTCGTCACCACCGGTGGGGTCAGCGTGGGGGCGTACGACGTCGTCAAGGAGGCCCTGGAGTCCGTCGGCGACGAGGACGAGGAGGGCGCCGGCATCGACTTCCGCAAGCTCGCCATGCAGCCCGGCAAGCCCCAGGGCTTCGGCACCATCGGTCCCGACCACACCCCGCTGCTCGCCCTCCCGGGCAACCCGGTGTCGTCGTACGTCTCCTTCGAACTCTTCGTCCGGCCCGCCATCCGCACGCTGATGGGCCTGACCGACATCCACCGGCCGACGACCACGGCGACCCTCCGGGCGCCCAAGGCGCTGACCTCACCCGCCGGGCGCCGGCAGTACCTGCGCGGGACGTACGCCGACGGCGAGGTCGCCCCCGTGGGGGGTGCCGGATCGCACCTCGTGGCGGCCCTCGCACACGCCGACGCGCTGATCGTGATCCCCGAGGGAACGGAGTCGGTCGAGCCCGGTACGGAAGTCGAGGTCGTCCTGCTCGGCTGAACCATCGAGGGTGGCGTACCGTGTCGCGCACAACAGACCGCGCGCCGCACCGCGACGGGCCCCGACCGGGAGCGCCACACCACCATGAGTACGCCGCACGACCGACTGACCCACATCGACGAGGCGGGCGCCGCCCGCATGGTCGACGTCTCCGGGAAGGACGTGACCGCGCGCACCGCCCGCGCCAGCGGCCGGGTCCTGGTCTCGCCCAAGGTGGTCGAACTGCTGCGCGGCGAGGGGGTGCCCAAGGGCGACGCCCTCGCCACCGCGCGCATCGCCGGGATCATGGGCGCCAAACGCACCCCCGACCTCATCCCGCTCTGCCACCCGCTGTCGGTGTCGGGCGTCAAGCTCGATCTGTCGGTCGCGGACGACGCCGTCGAGATCCTCGCCACCGTGAAGACCACGGACCGTACGGGCGTCGAGATGGAGGCCCTGACGGCGGTCTCCGTCGCCGCCCTCACCGTGATCGACATGGTCAAGGCGGTCGACAAGGGCGCGGTCATCACGGACGTCCGCGTCGAGGAGAAGACGGGCGGCAAGTCGGGCGACTGGAGCCGGGCATGACGCCGCCCGTGGAACCGCCGCCCGGGGGCACCCTCACCGGGCCGTACGCCGCCCTGGTCGTGACCGCCTCCAACCGGGCCGCCGCCGGTGTGTACGAGGACAGGGGCGGACCGCTGATCGCCGAGCGACTCAGGACGCTCGGCCTCGCTGTCGACGGCCCGCAGGTCGTGCCCGACGGCGACCCCGTGGAGGCCGCGCTGCGGGCGGGCGTCGACGCCGGGTACGACGTGATCGTGACGACCGGCGGAACAGGCCTCTCGCCCACCGACCGCACCCCGGAGGCCACCCGCGCGGTCCTCGACCACGAGGTGCCCGGCATCCCCGAGGCGATCAGGGCGTACGGCCGGGGCAAGGTGCCGACGGCGGCGCTCTCCCGGGGCCTCGCAGGAGTCGCGCGAGGCACGCTGATCGTCAACCTGCCGGGCTCGACCGGGGGCGTACGGGACGGCCTGGCCGTACTGGAACCCCTGCTGACCCACGCCGTCGACCAGATCCGCGGCGGCGACCACCCGAGGCCGACGACCGGCGGTGGCAATCCGAGACCGACGACCGACGGTGGCAGCCCGAGGCCGACGCATGGCGGCGGCGAGAGCTCCCCGGCCGAGGAGGACCCCTCCAGACCCCGTGGGGGTGCGAGCTGAACGGCTCATCCTGGCCCGTAGCGCTGGTGGACGGCGAGGTCGTCCTCCGGCCCATAAGGATGCGCGACCAGCGGGCCTGGCGCGAGGTCAACCGGCGCAACCGGGACTGGCTGCGGCCCTGGGAGGCGACCATTCCGCCGCCCACACCGAGCGGGCCCATCGCGCACCGGCCGACGTACCGTCAGATGGTCCGCCATCTGCGGGCGGAGGCGAACGCGGGCCGGATGCTGCCGTTCGTGATCGAGTACCAGGGGCGGCTGGTCGGGCAGTTGACGGTCGCCGGGATCACCTGGGGCTCCATGTGCTCCGGGCATGTCGGCTACTGGGTCGACGAGTC
Organism: Streptomyces sp. NPDC057474; assembly: GCF_042802555.1. Taxonomy (NCBI): domain Bacteria; kingdom Bacillati; phylum Actinomycetota; class Actinomycetes; order Kitasatosporales; family Streptomycetaceae; genus Streptomyces; species Streptomyces sp. NPDC057474. The sequence continues at coordinate 4,535 of NZ_JBHVDX010000056.1, forward strand.
GGTCGCCGGGCGCGGGGTGATGCCGACAGCGGTCGCGCTCGTCGTGGACCACTGCTTCCGGACCGTCGGACTGCACCGCATCGAGGTCTGCATTCGTCCCGAGAATCGGCCCAGCCGACGGGTCGTGGAGAAACTCGGATTCCGCGAGGAAGGCCTTCGTCCACGTTATCTTCACATCGACGGCGCCTGGCGCGACCATCTCGTCTTCGCGCTCACCGCCGAAGAGGTCCCGGAGGGGCTGCTCGGCCGCTGGCAGCGGGAACGGGCGCGGAACGCGGGCTCCGACGTGGGCAAGCCCGGACAACCCCAATAATGAAATCTGTGTTCGAATAAGCATCCTCGAACGGCGATCGGATGGCGATCGGCTTGAACGGGTCGAGACGTTCTCGGCACGTTAATTTCGCGCTCTCGGCGGCCCGCTGATCGGATCGGTCACAAAAAAAGCTCGAAATATCAGCCGGATCGTGCGACACACCGGCTCAATTGGCGGATGGCCTCACGCAAACCCCTCTACCGTGTGAGGCGTGAGCAGCAGCGGCCTCATCTACGCAGTCATCGTCGGGGCCTGGGCCGCCTACTTGGTGCCGATGTGGCTCCGTAGGCAGGACGAGCTGAACGAAGCCCGTCCGACGGAACGCTTCAGCACCGCCATCCGGCTGCTTTCCGGCCGGGCGGGGATGGAGCGCCGATACGCCAAGGACCTGCAGGCGCGCTCCACCGAAGAGGGGGAGCCCAGCGCCGAACCGGACGGCGTCACCGACTCGGTGGACGTCCGGGCCTTCGCCGTGCCCCCGCACCGGGAGCACACGAGGGCACAACTGCCGGTGGAGCGGGGTGAGTCACCCCAGCACGCGCAACAGCAGCACGCGCAGCCGCAGTCGGCGAAACCGGCGTCACAGGTACACGCACAGGCACAGGCGCACGCACAGGCGAAGCCGGTGGCGCAGCAGGGCGGCGGGTCGTCGGCCAAGCAAGGGGCGGCCCAAGTGCCCGCTCCCGCTCGTGTGAAGCGTCCGGGCAAGCAGGCGGCGGGCGCACGCCGGGGCGACTCGGCGGAGGCCAAGGCGCGGGCCCAGCGCTTGAAGGTGCTCGCGCGCCGGCGGCGTACGACGGTGATGCTCTTCCTCGCCTTCACGCTCGGCGCGGTCGTCGCGGCGGTCGGCGGACTCGCCTTGCTGTGGGCGCCGACCGTACCGGCGGTGCTGCTGAGCACATACATCGCGCATCTGCGCCGCCAGGAGCGGAAGCGGTTCGCGTTCACGATGGACCGGCAGCAGGCCGAGGCGGCTGCGCAGCGACTGCGGGAGCGGCAGCCACAGCGGCGGCGTCCGGCGCCGGACCCGGTGGACACCGACGAGCCGGAGGACGGACCTGAGAACGAGGAGTCCCGGGCCGAGCTGACCGGGCTCGCGGCCGACCGCCGTGCCCTCGTGGAGCAGACCGACCACGCCGAGTGGGTCGACCAGCAGCGCGAGCGCCAGCGGCGGCCCGGCCAGGGAGACAGCTGGGACCCGGTCCCCGTGCCGCTTCCGACGTACGTCACCGCGCCGGTCGCGCCCCGGGCGACGTCCGGGGTCGACCTCGGTGCCCCCGACGCGTGGAGTTCCGCGCGCTCCAGCGCGGCCGACCCGCACGGCTCGTCGGGCGCCCCCTCGAACTCCGCGCACGCCTCCGGGCGTGAGCCGGAGGGGGAGCGTGGCGGCGAGGAGCGGGCCGAGGACGACGGCGCGGGCGACGCGGGTGACGCTCCCGACGGCGGTCGTTCCGACGCCCGCCGGGCCGCGTCCGCGCGACGCTCCCGCGAGCGGGGGCGTACGCCGCTCTTCGACCAGTACGAGGACGGCGACCGCCCCCGAGCGGCCAACGAGTGATCCTCGCGTGCCTGATCTCCCACTCCGCTGACCAGCCACGAGCCGTCCGCGAGCCGCTCGCAGGCCCCTCGGATACGGATTTCCGAGCACCGCGATCGGGATGCTAGAGTTTCACTCGTTGCAAGGGCCTGTGGCGCAGTCTGGTAGCGCACCTCGTTCGCATCGAGGGGGTCTGGGGTTCAAATCCCCACAGGTCCACGCAGCTCAGAGCCCCCAGTGGTGATCACCACTGGGGGCTCTGACGTGTTGTCAGGACGGGGTGGCGGCGGTGGTCGTCGGCTCCGTGATCGCGTCGAAGTACGGCCAGCCGTCCACCTCGACCGTCTGGGCGGACGGGTTGAGGTCCAGGATCGGGGCGGCGGCGTCCAGGAGACGGCGGACCGTGCCAGGCTCGTGGAGGTTGAGGTAGGTGTGGTCGGAACGGCGGAACAGGGCGCCTGAGTCGAAGTAGCAGTTCGAGACGACGCGGTCCTCCGACGGGCCGAAGAGCAGGACCAGACGGCGGCGCCGGGGGCCCTCCGGGTAGAGGGACAGCTTGAGATGGCAGTGGTCGTAGGCCACGCGGGATCGCTGGCGGATGGTCCAGTGCCAAGTGGTGTCGCCCACGACGAGACGGCGTAGACGGTTGTTCTTCGTCACCGGGACACCGTAGGCGGCCAACGCCGTCGCGGGCACGAGGATTTACGTGCCCCGGGGCACGAGGCGCCTGGCGCGGGGTGCGGTCAGAGGGGCTTCGCGAAGCACAGGCTCAGTTCGTGGAAGCGGTAGTAGCCGAACTTCGCGCAGGGTTCGTAGCCGCTGGAGGTGTAGAGGGCCACGGCCTCGGGCTGCTTGGCGCCGGTTTCGAGGACCATGCGGGTGCGGCCGCCGGCGCGGGCGTCGGACTCCAGTTCGGCGAGTATGCGGCGGGCCAGGCCCAGGCCGCGGGCCGCGGGGGTGACGTACATCCGCTTGATCTCGGCGTCCCCGTCCTGGTAGTCCTCGGGGTTGGCGTCCTGGGTGCGCCAGCCGCCCGTGGCCAGGGGGCTGCCGTGCTCGTCGTAGGCGATCAGATACAGCCCCGCCGGCGGTACGAAGTGCGCCGGGTCCATGTGCGTGGCGTCGCCGTCGTCGCCGTAGCGGACGCTGTACTCGGCCTGGACCTCGTCGTTCAGCTTGACGGCGTCGGGGTGGTCGAAGGCTACGCGGCGGATAAGCATGCAGAATATCGTACATCTATGCGTGACGGTTCATCCATGCGTGACCGTCCTCCGGAGTCGGTTCATCCGTGTGATCTTCGTCGGAATCTGGACTCCGTCCAGGGTGCGGGTATCGTGCCCGGGTGCTGACTGTGACCTCTGTGAATGTGAACGGGCTGCGGGCCGCCGCGAAGAAGGGCTTCGTGGAGTGGCTCGCCGGGACCTCGGCGGACGTGGTGTGCCTGCAGGAGGTGCGGGCCGAGCCGGAGCAGCTGCCGGAGGGGGTGCGGCAGCCCGAGGGGTGGCACGTCGTGCACGCCCCGGCGGCCGCCAAGGGGCGCGCGGGGGTGTCGCTCTACAGCCGGCGTGAGCCCGACCGGGTCCAGGTCGGCTTCGGATCGGCCGAGTTCGACGGGAGCGGGCGGTACGTCGAGGCCGACCTGCCCGGCGTCACCGTGGCCAGCCTCTACCTTCCCTCCGGCGAGGTCGGGACCGAGCGGCAGGACGAGAAGGTCCGGTTCATGGGGGAGTTCCTCGCCTATCTGAAGGAGCTCCGGGAGCGGGCCGCCGCGGACGGGCGTGAGGTCGTCGTGTGCGGCGACTGGAACATCGCCCACCAGCAGGCCGACCTCAAGAACTGGCGGGGGAACCAGAAGAGCTCCGGTTTCCTGCCGGAGGAGCGGGCTTGGCTCGGGCAGGTCTTCGACGAGAGCGACGGGGCGTACGTCGATGTGGTGCGCGCCCTGCACCCCGATGTCGAGGGGCCCTACACCTGGTGGTCGTACCGGGGGCGCGCCTTCGACGCGGATTCAGGTTGGAGGATCGACCTCGCCGTTGCGACCCCGGGTCTTGCGCGGACGGCGGTCAAGGCGTTCGTGGAGCGAGCTGCCAGCCATGACGAGCGGTGGTCGGATCACGCTCCCGTGACGGTCGTCTTCGGCTGATCACACGGCCTGTGTGGGGGCGCCGGCATCTGGTACACGCCCACACAGGCCGTACGGCAGATCAAGGGCGTGACCTGATGGTGCAGGTCGGCCGGGAGGTGTCGGGGCCTCGCGGGTGTGCGGTCGGAGTCGAAGCCGGTTGTGACGGTTGAGGGCTAGGCTTGGGCACGTCGACGCTCCTCGAAAGTGTCGGCCCTACCCCGGGGCTGGTAGCACAGCCGCCGGGGCCTTTTCGATCTCGCGCTCGGAGCAGCGAACCCGATTTCGTCCGCCGATGCCCGGGAAGTACCTCGATGGAGTGAACGCGCATGAAATACCGGATGCGTAAGGAAATCGGGTGTTCTCGGACGCTAGCCCTGCTGCCGCAACCGCCTGTCCAGTGCCAGTGACAGTTCCGCCTCCGCGACGCTCTTCGCCAGGGGGCGTAGGCGGCTGAGGTCCTCGGGGGTGCGTCCGGGCTGGGTGAGGATGAGGTCGGTGAAGAGGGTGGCGAGGGCCTCGGCGTGTTCGCGTACGCGGCGGCCGGCGGTGAGGATGTCGGCGAGGGGGACGCCCTCGCGGACCAGGGCGGCCGAGACGTCGAGGAGACGGCGGCTTATGTGGACGATCTCGCCGCCGTCGGTGCCGAGGTAGCCGAGTTCGAGGGCGGCGGCGAGGTTCTCCGAGGTGGCCTGGTCGCCGAAGTGGTCGGCGAGTTCCTCGGGGGAGAGGCGGACCGGGACCTCCTCGGTCGGGGCTCCGAGGCCGAGCAGTTCGCCCACGTCGCGTCCCTGGTCGAAGGCCTCGGCCAGTTCGGCTATGCCGCTGAGTGTGTGGCCGCGCTCCAGCAGCGCCGAGATCGTGCGCAGCCGGGCCAGGTGTGTGTCGTCGTACCAGGCGATACGGCCCTCGCGGCGGGGCGGCGGAATCAGTTTGCGCTCCCGGTAGAAGCGCAGGGTGCGTACGGTGATGCCGGCCTCCCCGGCCAGCTCCTCCATGCGGTACTCGCGTCGCTCGCCGTCTTCTGCCACGCGCGCAGCCTATGTCGTACCGCTGGTAACTCCAGAGCGCCCGACCCCTACCCATCGGTACGGTCCTGCCCTACGCTCCCACTGCGCCAGTGATTACTGGCGCGGACATGAGGTGCGAACGCGGTGTGCGCGCACGCGATGAGGCGTGGAGGTACCGATGGCCGAGCGGGAGCGGGAGCCGGAGCCGGAGCAGGGGCGGCGGGCGCGAGGGCCGCAAGGGCCGCAAGGGCCTCATGTGCGGGTGGCGGTGGTCGGGTCCGGATTCGGCGGGCTCGGGGCGGCCGTGCGGCTGCGGCGTGAGGGGATCACCGACTTCGTCGTCCTGGAACGGGCCGGTTCCGTCGGCGGCACCTGGCGGGACAACGACTACCCGGGGTGTGCCTGTGACGTGCCGTCCCATCTGTACTCGTTCTCGTTCGCGCCCAACTACGAGTGGCCGCGCGCCTTCTCCGGGCAGGAACACATCCGGGCCTATCTGGAGCATGTGACGGATGTGTTCGGGCTGCGGCCGCACATCCGCTTCGACTCCGAGGTGATGAGAATGGCCTGGGACGGGGAGCGGTTGTGCTGGGAGATCGAGACCGGCAGCGGGCGGCTGTCCGCCGATGTCGTCGTCTCCGCGACCGGGCCGCTCTCCGATCCGAAGATACCGACCGAGGCCGAGCTGCCGGGGCTCGACTCCTTCCCCGGCAAGGTCTTCCACTCGGCCCGCTGGGACCACGGCTACGACCTGCGCGGCAAGCGGGTCGCGATGATCGGTACGGGGGCCTCCGCGGCCCAGATCGTGCCGGCGATCCAGCCCGAGGTCGGCCGGCTGACCCTCTTCCAGCGGACCCCGCCGTGGGTGCTGCCGCGGGTCGACCGGGGCATCGGCGGCGTCGAGCGGTGGCTGCACCGGCAGCTGCCCTTCACCGCGCAGGCCCGGCGTGGACTGCTGTGGGGCATCCGGGAGTTGCAGGTGCAGGCCTTCACCAAGCGCCCCAAGGCGCTGGGGGTGGTGGAGCAACTGGCGAAGCGGAACCTGGCCCGGACGGTCAAGGACCCGGACCTGCGCGCCCGGCTCACCCCCGACTACCGCATCGGCTGCAAGCGCATCCTGCTGTCCAACACCTACTATCCGGCGCTCACGCGGCCGAACGTCGACGTGGTCGCCTCCGGGCTGGCCAAGGTCGACGGCTCCACGCTCGTCGCCACCGACGGGTCCGCCGCCGAGGTCGACGCGATCGTCTTCGGCACCGGGTTCCATGTCACCGACATGCCCATCGCCGACCGGGTCGTGGGCGCCGATGGGCGGACCCTCGCCGAGGCCTGGGCGGACGGCGGTATGCGGTCGCTGCGCGGGGCGTCGGCAGCCGGGTTCCCGAACTGGATGACGATCATCGGGCCCAACACGGGCCTCGGAAACTCCAGCATGATCCTGATGATCGAGTCCCAGCTCAACTACATGGCGGACTTCGTACGGCAGTTGGACGTACTGGGTGGCCGGGTCGCCCTCGACGCCCGGCCCACGGCCGTGGCGGCCTGGAACCAGCGAATCCAGGAACGCATGGAGCGCACGGTCTGGAACACGGGCGGCTGCACCAGCTGGTACCTCGACGCGAACGGCCGCAACACGACCGTCTGGCCGGGGACGACGACCGAGTTCCGGGGCGCGACCCGGCGGGTCGATCTGAGCGAGTACGCGGTGCTGCGGGCGGCTCGGCCGGGTACGGAGAACGAGGAGACGCCCGGAAAGGGCGACACGGCGAAGGTGGAGGCCGGAGCGTGACCCGACTGACCCAGGTGAAGCACGGGCCCTACGCGCCGCCCGTCGCCGTAAGGGAGTTGGCGGCCGTGTCCGCCGACGGGGCCCGGCTGCACGTCGAGGTGCATGGACCCCTCGAAAACACAGCTGCCCCCGTGGTGGTGCTCGTGCACGGCTGGACCTGCTCGACGGCGTACTGGGCGGCGCAGATCCGGGAACTCTCCGTCGACCACCGGGTCGTCGTCTACGACCAGCGCGGCCACGGCCGTAGTCCCGCCTCCGCCGCGTGCAGCGCGGACGCCCTCGCCGACGATCTGGAGGCGGTGCTCGCGGCGACGCTCGCGCCGGGCGAGAAGGCGGTGCTGGCCGGGCACTCCATGGGCGGGATGACGCTGATGGCGGCCGCCGGAAGGCCGGGCTTCCGGGAGCACGCGGCGGCGGTCCTGCTGTGCAGTACGGGCAGTTCGAAGCTGGTCACCGAGTCGCTCGTCGTCCCCCTGCGGGCCGGGCGGGCGCGCACCTGGCTCACCCGGAAGGTCCTCGGCTCGCGGGCGCCGCTCGGGCCGGTCACACCCATCGCCCGGCGGATCCTCAAGTACGCGACGATGGGCCCCGGTTCGTCGCCGGTGATGGTGGAGGCGTGCGCGCGGATCGTGCACGCGTGCCCCGCCAGGGTGCGCCACGCCTGGTCGCACGTCCTCGACTCGCTCGATCTCGACCACGGTGTAAGGGAGTTGACGGTGCCGACGGCTGTCGTCGTGGGCACGGCGGACCGGATGACCCCGCCCGTCCACGCGCGGGCGCTGGCCGCCGCGCTGCCCGACTGCGTGGGCGTGAGCGAGCTGACCGGGGTCGGACACATGTCGCCGGTGGAGGCGCCGGAAGCGGTCACCGCCCGGATACGCGGGCTCGTGACGACGTACGTACGTGCCGAGCGGGACGAGTTGGAGGAGGCGGGCGCATGAGCAACGGCAGCACCCTGGAGGGGCGGGTCGCGGTCGTCACCGGGGCCGCGCGGGGCGTCGGGGAACTCCTCGCGCGCAAGCTCTCGGTGCGCGGGGTGAAGGTCGCGCTCGTCGGGCTCGAACCGGACGAGCTGAAGCGGGTGTCGGAGCGGCTGTACGGCGGTGGGGGTACCTCCCGCTCGAGCGAAGCCGAGAGTGGGGGAGCGTACTGGCACGCCGACGTCACCGACCACGAGGCCATGGCGCGGGTCGCCGAGGAGGTCAAGGAGCGGTTCGGGCGGGTCGACATCGTCGTCGCCAACGCGGGTGTCGCGAACAGTGGGCCCTTCGTCGACTCCGACCCGGACTCCTGGCGGCGTGTCATCGAGGTCAACCTCGTCGGATCGGCCGTCACCGGGCGGGCGTTCCTGCCGGCGCTGATCGAGAGCCGGGGGTATCTGCTGCAGATCGCCTCCCTCGCGGCGATCACTCCGGCGCCGATGATGACGGCGTACTGCGCGTCCAAGTCGGGTGTCGAGGCGTACGCGCACTGTCTGCGTGCCGAGGTGTCCCACCAGGGAGTGGGCGTCGGGGTCGGGTATCTGTCCTGGACCGACACGGACATGGTGCGCGGCGCCGACAAGGACGAGGCGCTGCGGGAGTTGCGGGAGCGGCTGCCGTGGCCGGCCGGGAAGACGTATCCGCTGGGGCCGGCCGTGGACCGGCTCGTCGCCGGGATCGAGCGGCGGTCCAGTCATGTGTACGGGCAGTGGTGGCTGCGGGGGATGCAGGGCGTGCGCGGCTATCTCCCCGGGCTCATAGGGACGTTCGCGCCGCGGGAGGTGCGGCGGATGGAGCCGCGGCTTCGTGGGGTGTCCAAGGGGTTGGTGGGGGCCGGTGGGGCTGCGGACGAGCGGACGCGGGGGGTTGGGGCGCCGGGTCCTGAATAACCCGGCGTTACCGAGTGTTACTGATCGAAATGCGTTGAATGTCCGCGCGTGTTTGTCTGGTCGAGGCCCGATCCCCTCACCCACTACGGGAGTGAATCCACATGGGCATGAAGGACCAGTTCCAGGACAAGGCTGAGCAGCTGAAGCAGCAGGCCAAGCGCAAGGCCGGCCAGTCGCCGGAGGAGCACCAGCGGGCTCAGCGGCCTGGTGAGCGTGAGCGCGAGCGCGAGCAGCACGGGCGTGAGCACGGGCAGCCGCAGCGTGAGCGTCAGCCGCAGCATGGGCAGCCGGAGCGTGGTGCGAAGCGGCGGGACGAGGAGTCCGAGCGGCTGATGCGGGACGAGGAAGACCGGTTCCGGCAGGACTACGACGTGTAGTTGCCGGCTCGGCTTCGGTCGGGATGCGTGGGGCGCCCTCCCTTGTGGAGGGTGCCCTGCGTTTTTGTCTGTCTGTGGGGTGCGTTGTCGGCTGCGGGCTCGTTGTGGCTGGTCGCGCAGTTCCCCGGGCCCCTGTCGACTGACGCTTCGCGTCGCCCCTTTGACGCTTCGCGTCAGGAGGTGGCCCTGGGCGGTAGCTTCGGGCGGGCCCTGTTCGGGGTGTTCGTGTAGTCCGGGGGGTCCGCCGGGGGGCGGGTTTTCAGGAGGTCCAGGGCCAGGGTTACCGCCGCGTCGAGTTGGGTGTTGCGGCCTTCGGCCCAGTCGAGGGGGGTGCGGAGGGTTTCCAGGTCCGGGGTGACGCCTCGGTTCTCGATGGTCCAGCCGTACGCGTCGAACCAGGCCGCGTTCATGGGGACGGTGATGACGGTGCCGTCGCCGAGTTGGTGGCGGCCGGTCATGCCGACGACGCCGCCCCAGGTGCGGAGGCCGACGACCGGGCCGAGCTTGAGGAGTTTGAAGGCGGCGGTGATCATGTCGCCGTCCGATGAGGTCGCTTCGTCGGCCAGGGCCACCACCGGGCCGCGCGGGGCGCTCGACGCGTACGACACGGGCTGGGCGTTTCGTGTCAGGTCCCAGCCCAGGATCGTGCGGGTCAGTTTCTCCACCACCAGTTCGCTGATGTGGCCGCCCGCGTTGCCGCGTACGTCGACGATCAGGGCGGGCCGGGAGACCTCCATGCGCAGGTCGCGGTTGAACTGGGCCCAGCCGGAGCCGCCCATGTCCGGGATGTGGAGGTAGCCGCAGTGGCCGCCGCTCAACTCCCGTACGACCTCGCGGCGTTTGGCGACCCAGTCCTGGTAGCGGAGGGGGCGCTCGTCGAGCAGGGGGACCACGGCGACGCGGCGGGCGCGGCCCTCGCCCTCGGCCGGGGTGAAGGTCAGTTCGACGGTCGTACCGCCCGCGCCCGCCAGCAGGGGGTACGGGCCCGTCGTCGGGTCCACCGGGCGGCCGTCGACGTGGGTCAGCGCGGCACCTTCCCTGATGCCCGTGCCGGCCAGCGGGGAGCGGGCCTTGGAGTCGGACGAGTCGCCGGGGAGGATGCGGCGGATCGTCCAGTCGTCGTTCCGGCGGACGAGGTTGGCGCCCAGAAGGCCCTGGCGGCGCTGATAGTGGGGCGGGCCTTCGTTGCGGCGCGCGGGGGAGACGTACGCGTGGGAGGTGCCCAGTTCGCCCAGAACCTCCCTCAGCAGGTCCGCGAACTCGTCGGGGGACGCGACCCGTTCGACCAGCGGGCGGTACTGGTCGAGGACGCCGTCCCAGTCGATGCCGCTCATCCTCGGGTCCCAGAAGTACGCGCGGATCAGGCGGCCGGCCTCCGCGTACGACTGGCGCCACTCGGCGGCCGGGTCGACCTCGTGCAGGACGCGCCGGAGGTCGATCCAGACGGTCGAGTCGCTGTCGCCGGACTCGGTGGAGGGGACGGCCCGGAGATCGCCCTCGTCCACCACGACCAGCCGTGAACCGTCACCGCTGACCGCGAACCAGTCCAGGTGCTCGACCAGTTCGGACTTCTTCGCCTTGCTGATGTTGAAGTGTTCGAGGGTCGGGCGGCCCGTCATGTCGTCCGGGTTGGCGAAGGTCTCGCCCAGGGCGCCCGAGATCGGCCAGCGCAGCCAGACCAGGCCGCCGCCCGCGACCGGGTACAGCGCCGAGTACTTGGAGGCGGTGACCGGGAACGGCGTGACGCGGTTCTCCAGGCCCTCGGTCTCCACGGTCACCGTCCCGTCGGTGCCCTCGTCCTCGGTCGGGTCCATGCCCCCGGCGACCGGGCGGCCGTCGGGGTTCAGGGCGAAGGGGGAGGGCGTGGCGGAGGAGAGCGGGACCAGGTAGGGGCGGCAGCCGAGCGGGAAGGACAGGTCGCCGGTGTGGACGTCGTACACCGGGTCGAAGCCGCGCCAGGACAGGAAGGCCAGGTAGCGGCCGTCGCGAGTGAACACCGGGTTCTCGTCCTCGAAGCGGCCGTTCGTGACGTCGACGATGAGCCGGTCCTTCATGCGGGCCATCTTGATCTGGCGGAGGGTGCGGCCGATGCCCGGGTGGGACCAGGTCAGCCAGGCGCCGTCGGGGGAGAAGGCGAGGTCGCGAACGGGCCCGTTGAGGGAGGTGATCAGCTCGGTGACCTCGCCGTTCGACTCCTCAGTCGCGTCGAGCAGCAGCAGCCGGCCGTCGTTCGCGGCGATGGCGAGGCGTTCGCCCCGTGGGTCGGACACCAGTTCCAGGACGCGGCCCAGGTCGCCGGAGGCGAGGCGGCGGGGCTCGCGGTCGCCGGTGGCCCGGGGGAGGTGGGCGATCTCGATCGCGTCCTCGCCGTCCGCGTCCGTCACGTACGCCACCTGCCCGCCGGAGCCGAGCATCTCGGGCAGCCGGACGCGTACGCCGGGGGTGTCGGCGATGGTCCGGGCGGGGCCGTCGCGGTGCGTCAGCCAGTACAGGCTGCCGCGTACGACGACCGCGCTCGCCCGGCCCGTGTCGTCGACGGAGATGCCGTCGACGTGCTGGGCGGCCGGCACCTGGTACGGCCGCCGCCCGGTGAGCGAACCGCCGAGCCGTACGTCGAGACGGCGCGGGACGGCGTCGGCGGCGAGGTCGTCGACGATCCACAGGTCGCCCGCGCACTGGTACACCACCCGGGCGCCGTCGCTGGCCGCGTACCGGGCGTAGAAGGAGTCGTGGTCGGTGTGGCGGCGCAGGTCGGAGCCGTCGTACGCGCAGGAGTAGAGGTTGCCGATGCCCTCGTGGTCGGAGAGGAAGGCGATGCGGCCGCCGACGAACATGGGGGAGTGGAGGTGCCCGTCGAGGTCGGCCAGCAGCCGCTCGCCGTGCAGCCAGAGGCGGCCCATGGCACCGCCCCGGTAGCGCTTCCAGGAGGCCGGTTCGTGCGGGGGCGTACCGGTGAGCAGCAGGGTGCGGCGCTCGCCGTCGATCTCGGCGGACTGGATGTCGGCAACCGGGCCCCAGGGGAGTTTGCGGCCGGGGTCGCCGTCCGTGCGGACCTTGTAGGCCCAGGTGAAGTGCGAGAACGGCTCGCCGTGGGAGGCGACGGCCAGGATGTCCGAGCGGCCCTCCGTGTCGGCGGTGGGGGGCGTCCAGCCGCAGACCTCGGTGTCGGGGCTGCCCCAGTGGGTGAGCCGGCGTGCGGGGGCCCCGCCGTCCACCGGGGTCAGATGGATCTCCGGGGTGATGTTCCGCCAGCTCGTGTACGCGATGTGCCGGCCGTCGGGCGAGAAACGCGGGCCGGTGACCTTCGTACGGTCGACGGTGAGCCGCCAGGCGCGGTCCGAGCCGTCGAGGGGGGCCAGCCACAGGTCGTCCTCGGCGACGAAGCAGAGGCGGTCGCCGCTGAGGTGGGGGTGGCGGAGGTAGCCGGTGTTCCGGCCGGTCTCTTGCTCCCGGCCGGTCTCTTGCTCCCGGCCGGTCTCTTGCTCCTGGCCGGTCTCTTGCTCCCGGCCTGTCCCTTGCTCGTGGGTGTCGCTCACCTACCCATGCTTTTCCGCTCGGGAGGCCCCGGCAACTTGTGAAAACAGCCGACTGGTGACGGCGTGACCCACAACACGAACGAAACCGTTTCGTTTTCTTCGGCCCGCAGGGTATCTTCGTAAGCGTACGAAACCGTTTCGTTCGAGAGGCGGGGTGTCCGGCCCGTGCCATGCCCTACGGCCGGTAGCCTTGTCGTCTCGAACGTGCAGCCGGAGTAAGGGGAGTGGGATGACTGAGACCGCGACGGTGCGCCGCAGTCGGATCACGCCCGAGCGCGAGGCCGAGCTCTACGCGGCCGTCCTCGACCTGCTCCGGGAGGTCGGCTACGACGCCCTCACCATGGACGCCGTGGCCACCCGCACCCGGTCCAGCAAGGCCACCCTCTACCGCCAGTGGGGCGGCAAGGCCGAGCTGGTCGCGAAGGCGATCCGGCAGGACAAGTCGATGGCCTGGTCCGGTGTCGACACCGGATCCCTGCGCGGCGACTTCCACGCCCTGGTGCGGCGCGAAAACGACTGTGCCATGGAGCAGAGCTCCGCGCTGATGCGTGGCCTGGCCATGGCGGTGCACACCAACCCCGAACTGCTCGGGGCGTTCCGGGAGTTCCTCGTCGAACCGGAGATGGAGGAGTTCCGGCGGGTGCTGCAGCGCGCCGTCGACCGCGGTGAGGTCCGGCCGGACAACCCCGCGCTCGAGTTCGTGATGCACATGATGCTCGGTGCCTTCGTCACCCGGACGCTGCTCGAAGAGCTGCCGCCGACTCAGGCCTTTCTCGTTTCGTACATCGACGCCGTGGTCCTCCCTGCCCTCGGTGTACCGATCGACTGACACCACTGACACCCCTGTGCCGACAGCCGCCTGATGCGCGGCTGAGCCCCACCTGACGCCACCCGCTCATGTCGTCGGGCTGATCACCCCTGCCTTGCCTCGCCCTGCCTTTTTCCTCCCCGCGGCACGGGCTGATCCGTCCTGCCTGCCCTCCGCACGTCCACGACCTGAACGGGAGTACCACCCCCGTGGCCACATTCCTTTACAAACTGGGTCGACTCGCCTTTCGGCGACGACATTTCGTAGCCCTGATCTGGGTGGCACTGCTGACGCTCGCGGGCGTCGGCGCCGCCTCCGCGCCCGCTGCGGGCTCGTCCTCCTTCTCCATCCCCGGCACCGAGGCCCAGAAGGCCTTCGACCTGCTGGAACAGCGCTACCCCGGCATGAGCGCCGACGGCGCCACCGCCCGGGTCGTCTTCAAGGCGCCCGAGGGCGAGAAGATGGCCGACGCCGCCAACAAGGCGGCCGTCGAGAAGACCGTCAAGGAACTGGGCGACGGCTCCGAAGTCGTCTCCGTCAGCGACCCGTTCACCACCAACGCGGTCAGTAAGGACGGGACGGTCGCCTATGCCTCGGTGACGTACAAGGTCCCGGCCATGGAGCTGAAGGACTCCTCCAAGGAGGCTCTGGAGGCCACCGCGCACAAGGCGCAGGGCGGCGGGCTGACTGTCGAGATGGGCGGTGACGCCCTGCAGGCCGAGCCCGAGACGGCGGCCACCGGCGAGATCATCGGCCTCGCCCTCGCCGCGGTCGTTCTCGTCGTCACCCTGGGCTCGGTCGTCGCGGCCGGGCTGCCGCTGCTGACGGCGATCATCGGCGTCGGCATCGGCGTCGCCACCATCACCGCCCTCGCCAGCGCGCTCGACCTCGGCGACACCACCTCCACCCTCGCCCTGATGATCGGTCTCGCGGTCGGTATCGACTACGCGCTGTTCATCGTCTCCCGCTACCGGTCCGAACTGGCCGAGGGCCGGGAACGCGAGGAAGCGGTCGGCCGGGCCGTCGGCACCGCGGGCTCGGCGGTGGTCTTCGCGGGGCTCACGGTCGTGATCGCGCTGGCCGGTCTCGCGGTCGTCAACGTCCCGATGCTGACCAAGATGGGTCTCGCGGCGGCGGGCACGGTCGTCATCGCGGTCCTCATCGCCCTCACCATGGTCCCGGCGCTGCTCGGCTACGCGGGCCGTAAGGTCCGGCCGGCCGGCGAGAAGGGCAGGCTGCTCGGACGCGGCAAGGCGAAGGACTCCACGGAATCCACCAAGGAGTCCACCAAGGAATCCGCCGTGGTCAAGCCCAGCATGGGCACCCGCTGGGCGAGCTTCGTCGTCCGTCGTCCGGTCGCCGTGCTGCTGTTCGGCGTGGTCGGCCTGGGCGTGATCGCCGTCCCGGCCACCCAGCTCGAGCTGGGCCTGCCCGACGACGGTTCGCAGCCGACGTCCACCACGCAGCGCCGGGGGTACGACCTGCTGTCCGAAGGCTTCGGGCCCGGCTTCAACGGCCCCTTGATGGTCGTCGTCGACGCCAAGGACAGTGCGTCCCCGCAGGAAGCCGCCACCGCGGTGACCGACGAGATCAAGGGCCTCAAGGACGTCGTGACGGTGACCCCCGCGACGTTCAACAAGGCCGGCGACACCGCGATGATCACGGTGATCCCGAATTCCAAGCCGTCCTCGACGCAGACCGAGGACCTGGTGCACGCCATCCGTGACGCGGGCACCGGCGTGACGGCGGACACGGACGCGAAGGTGCTGGTCACCGGCGCCACGGCCATGAACATCGACTTCTCGCAGAAGCTCACCGACGCGCTGCTCCCGTACCTGGCGCTGGTGGTGGGTCTCGCCTTCCTCCTGCTGATCGTGATCTTCCGGTCGATCCTGGTTCCGCTGAAGGCGGCCCTCGGCTTCCTGCTCAGCGTGCTGGCCGCGCTCGGCGCCGTGGTCGCGGTCTTCCAGTGGGGCTGGCTGGCGGGACTCATCGGCGTCGAGGAGACCGGCCCGATCATGTCGATGATGCCGATCTTCATGGTGGGTGTGGTCTTCGGCCTGGCGATGGACTACGAGGTGTTCCTCGTGACCCGCATACGTGAGGCGTACGTCCACGGCGAGAAGCCGAACCAGGCCGTGGTGACCGGCTTCAAGTACAGCGGCCGGGTGGTCGCGGCCGCCGCGGCGATCATGATGGCCGTCTTCGCCGGCTTCATCGGCTCCGGCGAGTCGATGATCAAGATGATCGGCTTCGGCCTCGCCATCGCCGTCTTCTTCGACGCGTTCGTCGTCCGCATGGCCATCGTCCCGGCCGTCCTCGCCCTTCTGGGCGACAAGGCCTGGTGGCTGCCGAAGTGGCTCGACCGCGCGCTGCCGAACGTCGACGTCGAGGGTGAGGGCCTGCGGGCGCACGACGACGACGCGAAGAGCTCGGCCGAGGACGACGAGGACAGGGAGCTGGTCCGCGCCTGACGCGCCGGACGGCCGCCGGGCTGGATCGGCTGCCGCGCAGGACCGCCGGTGAGGGCCCGTGGGGACGGGCGCCCTCACCGGCTTCTGCGTTCCCGGGTGACCGAGATCGACGGCTGGGCGTCATCTTCGACAGAATTCTCTGACCGCCGGATTCTTCGAATGTGAGGCCATGACCCGTGACCGACGACAAGCGCATAGGTCCGCCCCACTTCGGCACCGAACGCGACACGCTCCGCGCCTTTCTCGACTACCACCGCGCGACCCTCGCCATGAAGTGCGAGGGACTCACGGACGAGGAACTGCGCAGCCGGTCGATGCCCCCGTCGACGCTCTCGCTGTTGGGCCTCGTACGACACATGGCGGAGGTGGAACGCGCATGGTTCCGCCGGGCCTTCGAGGACCACGACGCCCCCATGGTGTGGTCGAAGGAGATCGACTTCCAGGCGGCGTACGACGCGAGCGCCTCGACGCGGGCGGAGGCGTTCGCGGCGTGGGAGGCGGAGGTGGAGACCTCGCGCCGTATCGAACGGGAGGCGGAGTCCCTGGACCTCGCCGGCTACCAGCCACGCTGGAACGAGGAGGTCTCGCTCCGGCTGGTCATGATCCACGTCCTGCTGGAGTACGGCCGCCACAACGGCCACGCGGACTTCTTGCGGGAGGGTGTGGACGGGACGGTCGGGGCGTGAGCGTCCGGGTGCCGTCGGGCACCCGCTGGACAGGAGCCGCCAAAGACGCGGGGGCTGCCGTCGGCGCGCTGTTCGTGGAGCCCACCACCCGAGAGCAGGAAAACGAGGCCTGGCACCTCGCGGGCCGGATCTACGGTTACTGGCTCGTGGGCGGGCTGGCCCTGTTCCCGGTGCTGGGGATGACGCGGACGCTGGTCGTCCACCTGACCACGATGATCGTGGCGCCCGTCGCGCTTTTCGCCCTCGTGATGCTGTCGGCCGCACGGTGACCGAAAGCCGCGCAGCCTGACAAGGTGTCCATGGCAGACACCTGGGAATCACACAGCAATCGCTCATAGTATCCGACCATTCCATGACGGGAACATCCGGAAAGCGCGGTTCGGCATCATGAGCACAGCAGGCAACAGCAACAACGGCAGCAGCAACGGGCACAGCCACGGGCACGACCACCACCACGACGACGAGTTCGACAGAGGACTCTCCTACGACCTCCCCGTGTTCGCCCGCCGCCGCATGATCAGACTGCTGGCCGGCGCGAGCATGGTCCCGCTGGTGGCGGCCTGTTCCACGGACGACTCCGGCAGCAGCGCCGCGTCGGACTCGTCCTCCTCCGGCTCTTCCTCCGGCTCCTCCTCGTCCGGCACCTCAGGCTCGGACTGCGAGGTCATCCCGAGCGAGACGGCCGGTCCGTACCCGGGTGACGGCTCGAACGGCCCGAACGTCCTCAAGGAGAGCGGTGTCGTCCGGCGTGACATCACGAAGAGCTTCGGCTCGTCCAGCGGTGTCGCCGAAGGCATCCCGCTGACGATCACGCTGACGGTCGTCGACCAGTCCTCCGGCTGCGACACGCCGAAGGAGGGCGCGGCCGTCTACCTGTGGCACTGCGACCGGGAGGGCCGGTACTCCCTCTACTCCGACGGTGTCACCGAGGAGAACTATTTGCGCGGCGTCCAGGAGACCGACGACAAGGGCCAGGTCACCTTCACGTCGATCTTCCCCGCCTGCTACACGGGCCGCTGGCCGCACATCCACTTCGAGGTGTACGGCAGCCTGGACGACGCCACCGCCGCCCAGAACATCGCCGCCACCTCGCAGCTGGCCTTCCCCAAGGACGTCTGCGACACCGTGTACGCGACGGACGGGTACAGCCAGAGCGTCCAGACCCTCAGCCAGCTCTCCCTGGAGACCGACAACATCTTCAGCGACGGCTACGACCAGCAGCTGGCCACCCTCGAGGGCAGCACCGACAAGGGCTACACGGCCACCCTCACCGTGCCGGTGTAGCTCAGCAGGCGGAGCCGGCCTGCCCCTCGCTCAGCCGAGGTCGAGGTGCGCCGTGTCCCCCCACCGCGCCAGCCGCAACCGTCCCTCGTCGTCGGTCTCCCACTGCGAGACCGACGCGTTGGGGACGGGCGGCAGCCGGCCGGGGGACGTCGCGCCGAGCCCCGCGCACACGAGGCGTACGGCGACGGCGATCGCGTCATGGGCGACCAGCAGCACCCGGCGGCCGGGGGCGGCCCGGTCCAGCTCGGTGACGAAGTCCCGTACCCGCAGCACCACATCGGTCAACGCCTCCCCGCCCGGCGGCCGGTAGAACCAGTCGCCGACCAGGGCCCGCCGTGCCGTCTCTGCGGGCGCGCGGGCCCGCTGCGCGCCCGGCGGGTGCATCTCGAAGATCCCCATCTCCCGGTCCCGCAGGCGCTCGTCGACGAGGAGCGGAGGAGGGACCACACGAGGATGCCCGGCCATCAACTCCCAGGTCTGCCGGGCCCGTACGTACGGCGAACAGACCACCAGGTCCGGCCCCGACCGGGCGCTGTCACCGGCCTCACCATCACCGCCACGGGCGATCCCAGCCAGCCAGTCACCCAGCGCCCCGGCCTGCCCACGGCCCAGCTCGGACAGCGGAACTTCCGCGCCCCGGCCCGGCAACGGCACGGCCGAACCGGTCCGCTCGGCCTCGGCGTACGCCACGTTCGCGGTGCTCTGCCCGTGCCGGATCGCCCACAGCGAGGCGAGCGTGTACGGCAGCGCCAGCCCCTCGTCGGGAGCGGGCGCGGGCGCGGGTACGGGTACGGGTACGGGCGCGGTCTCGGTCGCCCTGTCGTCAGCGGCGGCGGTGCCGTCCATCTGCGCCGTCATGCATCCCCCGGGCCCCCGCACACTCCGCTCAGCGCGCCACCGGCGTCGCCGTGTACGTCCGCCGCAAGAACCGGATCAGCGCCTTCGTGTCGAACTGCATCACCGCCACCCCCTGGGCGGAATGGAACTCCATGACGGCCTGGACCCGACCGCAGGGCCAGATGCTCACAGGGCCGGAGGTGGTGGGGGTGCGGAGGCCGCGTTCGAGGAGGTCGCGGGGGAAGGTCCACTCGTCGGAGCCGGGAAGGCGTACGCGGACGGCGGAGGCGTCGGTGTCGGGGTCGTAGTGGAGGACGACCGGCACGGTGTCCCGGTCCTCGGGGGAGTCCGTGACGACGTGGGCCCGGGCGTACTGCTCGACGGTGACAGACATCGGGCGGCTCCTCACGCTGAGTGACGCAAGCAGAAGCTGTGAATCCGCTGTCCACTGCCTCTCCAATGTCGCATATTTTCCGCCCCGCGCCCCCGGAAGCCCTGTAAGAGCGCTGGAAGGCCGCTGCAAGAGGCCCGCACGGCGAGGGGGCCCGTCCGGCATTCAGCGAGCCGTTCGCTAATCGACTCTGAAGCGCTCTTGCAAGAGAGTCGCAATAGGGCTCTATCATCGTAAGGTTCCAGCCACTCCAGCCATCCGCAGACCGCCCCCAGCCCCCAGCCAGCGCGTCCCCACCCGGTGGCCCGGCCCCCGTACCAGGAGAGCGAGCCCTCGTATGCACGTCCCCGACGGATTCATCAACGCCCCCGTCTCGGCGGTCGCCGGAGTCGTCGCCGCCGGTGCGGTCGCCGTGAGCCTGCGTGGCGCCCGGCGTGAGCTGGACGAGCGGGCGGCGCCCCTCGCCGGGCTCGTCGCCGCGTTCATCTTCGCCGTGCAGATGCTGAACTTCCCCGTCGCGGCCGGGACCAGCGGACATCTGCTCGGCGGTGCCCTGGCCGCGATACTCGTGGGCCCCTATACAGGGGTCCTGTGCGTGTCCGTGGTGCTCCTCATGCAGGGCATCCTCTTCGCCGACGGCGGCCTCACCGCCCTCGGCGTGAACATCACCGTCATGGCGGTCGTCACGTCCGTCGTCGCGTACGCCGTCTTCCGCGGGCTCGTGAAGGTGCTGCCCAAGAAGCGCCGCTCGATCACCGTCTCCGCCTTCGTCGCCGCCCTGATCTCCGTGCCCGCCGCGGCCGCAGCCTTCACTCTCGTCTACGCGATCGGCGGCACCACGGACGTGCCGATCGGCTCGGTCCTCACCGCCATGGTCGGCGTCCACACCCTCATCGGCATCGGCGAGGCCGCGATCACCGCCGCCACGGTCGGCGCCGTCATCGCCGTACGCCCAGACCTCGTGTACGGCGCCCGCGGCCTGACCGCCCCGCTCAAGCTGCGCGTCAACGGCGAACTCGTCGACGCGCCGAACGCCGAGCCCATCCCCGTACCCGTCGCCGCACGCTCGACCCGCAAGCTCCTCCTCGCCGGCCTCGGTACCTCCCTCCTCCTCGCCGGTGTCGTCAGCTTCTACGCCTCCGCCGACCCGGACGGTCTGGAGAAGGTCGCCGCCGACAAGGGCATCGACGCCAAGGTCGAGGACCACGCCGCCGCCGACTCCCCGCTCGCCGACTACGGCGTCGAGGGCCTCACCAACGCCCGGATCGCGGGCGGTCTCGCGGGCGTGATCGGCGTCGGCGTCACGGTCGTCGCCGGGACGGGGATCTTCTGGGCCGTACGCAAGCGGCGTACCGGTGAGGGCGACGCCGCGTCCCCCACCTCCGTGCCCGAGAACGCCTGACATGGGCGCCGGCCACGCCCACAAGCTCTACCGGCACGCGCACTCACCCGTGCACGCCCTGCCGCCGCACACCAAACTCGCGGCCGTCTTCGCCTTCGTGATCGTCGTGGTGTCGACGCCACGGGAGGTGGTGTGGGCGTTCGGTCTGTACGCCGTGCTGCTCGGCGTGGTCGGGTACGCGGCCCGCGTACCCGCCGGGTTCCTGCTCCGGCGGCTGCTGATCGAGATCCCGTTCGTCGCGTTCGCCGTGCTCATGCCGTTCGTGGCGCAGGGCGAGCGTGTCGAGGTCCTGGGGATGTCGCTGAGCGTCAGCGGGCTCTGGGGCGCCTGGAACGTCCTCGCCAAGGGGACGCTGGGCGTCGCCGCCTCCGTCCTCCTCGCGTCCACCACCGAACTCCGCGAACTCCTCCTCGGACTCCAGCGCCTCAAACTGCCCCCGCTGCTCGTCCAGATCGCGTCCTTCATGATCCGCTACGGGGATGTGATCACTGATGAAATGCGGCGGATGCGGATCGCGCGCGAGTCACGTGGCTTCGAGGCGAGCGGCGTACGGCACTGGGGTGTGCTCGCCAAAACGGCCGGGGCACTGTTCATCCGCTCGTACGAGCGTGGCGAGCGGGTCCATCTGGCCATGATCAGCCGGGGGTACGCGGGCACCATGCCCGTCATCGACGAGGTGACCGCGTCCCGGGCGCAGTGGTCGTACGCCTTCGCCCTCCCGGGGGCGGCCCTTGTCGTGTGTCTGCTGGGATGGACCCTTTGACTCCTCCCTCTTGCGGACAAGGGGGATTCCTGGCTCACGCTGCTCGGTCACCCAGCGGATGATCGAGTCTCACGCGAGCAACACCAGCCGGGTCGAGACCAGCCCGGACAATGCGAACGCCAAAGGGGATGCGCATGCTTGGTTCCCGCAATGCACCGTTCGGCGACGACGGCACCCGATCACGCAGTGGAATCCGGAGGGATCTGTGACCTTCTCGCTCGAAGTCTCCGGGCTGGCCTTCGCCTACCCCGACGGCCATCAGGCCCTCTTCGGCGTCGACTTCACCGTCGGGCAAGGGGAGAGGGTCGCGCTGCTCGGGCCGAACGGGGCCGGCAAGACCACCCTCGTCCTGCACCTCAACGGCATCCTCACCGGGGGCGCGGGCACGGTGACCGTCGCCGGGATGCCCGTCGGCAAGCGGCACATGGCCGAGATCCGGCGGAAGGTCGGGATCGTCTTCCAGGACCCCGACGACCAGCTCTTCATGCCGACCGTGCGGGAGGACGTGGCCTTCGGGCCCGCCGCGGCGGGAATGAACGGCCCCGAGCTGGAGGCCCGCGTCGACCGGGCCCTCGAACAGGTCGGCATGGCGGAGTTCAAGGAACGGCCGCCGCACCACCTCTCCTTCGGGCAGCGGCGCCGGGTGGCCGTCGCCACCGTCCTCGCCATGGAGCCCGAGATCCTCGTCCTCGACGAGCCGTCCTCCAACCTCGACCCCGCCTCGCGCCGCGAACTCGCCGACATCCTGCGGTCGTTGGACGTCACCGTCCTCATGGTCACGCACGATCTGCCGTACGCCCTGGAACTGTGCCCTCGCTCGCTGATCCTCAGCGAGGGGGTCATCGCGGCGGACGGTCCGACCGGCGAGCTGCTCGACGACGACGAGTTGATGCGGGCCCACCGGCTTGAACTGCCGTTCGGGTTCGACCCCCGGTCGGTGAGGGCGGGTTAGAGCTCGGGGGTGCGGGTTGTTCCCGGGCGCGGGTGGTGTGTGGGTGCTCGCGCAGTTCCCCGCGCCCCTAAAGGGCTCGGGGGCACCCCGTGCTTTTCAGGGGCGCGGGGAACTGTGCGAGCAACCCCCACTCACCCGCGGACAACCACGGTCCCCCGGCAGGGCTTCGCGGACGTCCGTGACAATGGGCCCCGTGACGAATCAAGAGGATGCCGAACGGCACGGTTCGCTGCTCCTCGACGAGCAGTTGTGCTTCGCGCTGTACGCGGCCCAGCGTGCGGTCACCGCCGCGTACCGCCCGCTGCTCGACGAACTCGGCCTCACCTACCCGCAGTACCTGGTCATGCTCTCCCTCTGGGAGCGCGGCGAGAGCACCGTCAAGGATCTGGCTGGCGCCCTGCGGCTCGACTACGGCACGGTCTCGCCGCTGCTGAAGCGGCTGGAGTCGGCCGGGCTGCTGCGCCGGGAGCGGTCCATCCGGGACGAGCGCTCGGTGCGGATCGCGCTCACCGGACGTGGCGAACAGCTCCGCGACCGCGCGGCGGCCGTACCCGCCACCCTGGCTGCCGCCACCGGACTCCACGGCCCCGAGGTGGCCCGGCTGCGCGAGGAACTGTGGCAGCTGACGACACGGGCGACGAAGGCGGCGGGCCGCTGAGAGGGCGAGGGCGAAGGCGAGGGCGAGGGCGAAGGCGAGGGCTTCCGGTCGGCCGCTCGTGGGTCGGCGGTGACCTTGTGTTACCCATGGTTACTACCCCCTGGTAACCGCGCACGCCCTACCGGCCGGTACCTTGTGCACGATGTATTCGTGCGCGCCTGTCCTGGGGAGGCCACGCGCTCGCCCTGGGGGAGGCCAAGGGAATGACTGACGACGCCGCGGTGGAGACCCGTCCCGATACCCATCCCGATACCAGTCCCGCTACCCGTCCGGATACTCGCCCGACGAAGATCATGTATGTCGCCGAGGCCACCGCGCACGGCGGCAGGGACGGCTACATCAGCAGCCAGGACGGCCAGATCGACCTCAAGGTCGCGATGCCGCCGGCGATGGGCGGCGACGGTGACGGCACCAACCCCGAGCAGCTGTTCGCCGCCGGATACAGCTCCTGCTTCCACAACGCGCTGGTCCTCGTCGGCCGCCGCGAGGGCTACGACCTGACCGGCTCCACCGTCGCCGCGAAGGTCGGCATCGGCCCCAACAAGCAGCGCGGTTACGGCCTCGCCGTCGCCCTCAGCGTCTCCCTCCCGGTCATCGACCAGGGCATCGCGGCCAAGCTGGTCGACGCGGCCCACCAGGTCTGCCCGTATTCGAACGCGACCCGCGACAACATCGACGTCACGATCGTGCTGGGCTGAGGGGCTGAGGGGCTGAAGGGCTGAGGCGGCCCCGGGCGGGGGAATCCAGGGCCGTGCCTGTACGTTGCATCCGTCGTCGTGGCGAGTGGTCGTGGCGAGTGAACGGACAGGGAGCGCCGACGTGGACGTGAACGGCACAGCCGCCGAGGGCTTCGAGCCGGTCAGGGCCGCGTTCGTACGCAACTTCGAGGCGCTCGGCGAGCGGGGCGCGGCGGTCGTCGTGTACCGGCACGGGCGCAAGGTCGTCGACCTGTGGGCCGGCACCCGGGACGTCGACGGCACCGAGCCTTGGCGGCACGGCACCGCCCAGATCATGCGCTCGGCGACGAAGGGCGTCGCCGCCGCCGTACCGCTGATGCTGGCCGAGCGCGGCGAGCTGGACCTCGACGCGCCACTGGGCCGGTACTGGCCGGAGTTCAAGGCGCACGGCAAGGACCTCGTGCTGGTGAGGCATGTGCTCAACCACCGGGCCGGGCTCCCCGTCCTGGACCGTCCGCTCACCCCCGCAGAGGCGCTGGACCCGCGCCGGGGCCCGGCGGCCGTGGCCGCGCAGGCCCCCGCCTGGGAGCCCGGCACCGACCACGGCTACCACCCCCTGACGTACGGCTGGATGCTCGACGAACTGGTCCGGCGTGTGACCGGCCGGGGGACGGGCGAGTGGATCGCGTCGGACATCGCCGCGCCGCTGGGCCTGGACGCGGACCTGTGGCTGGGACTGCCGGAGTCGGTGGCGGGCCGGGTGGGCCGCGCGGGCCGCCTCGAAACGTCCCCCGAGCCCTCCGGCGGCCTACGGGTCCGCGCCAAGCGCTCGGTCACCGAGGCCTACGACGACCCGGACTCCCTCACCCGCCGCGCCTTCGCCGCGATCACCCCGTTCCCCGACCAGAACGACCCCGCGTACCGCGCGTCCGCGCTCCCCGCGACGAACGGCATCGCCACGGCGGACGGCCTGGCCCGCTTCTACGCGGCGCTCATCGGCGAGGTCGGCGGCGTACGGCTGTTCAGCCCGGCGACCAGGGAAGCGGCCCGCGCCGAGGAATCCTCCGGCCCCGACCGCGTCCTCGTCATCAACACCCGCTTCGGCCTCGGCTACATGCTCCACGGCACCGCCTCCCCGCTGCTGGCCGCGGGTTCCTTCGGCCACCCCGGCCGAGGCGGCCCCCTCGGTTTCGCCGACCCCGACTCCGGCATCGCCTTCGGCTACATCACGAACGGCTACCGCAAAACGGTGACGGCGGACCCGAGGGCCCAGGCGCTGGTGAGGGCGGTGAGGGAAGCGCTGAAGGCCTGAAGGGGCGCAACCCCTGCAGAGGCGCGGGGAACCGCGCGGCCAGCCACGAACGACCCGCGGCCGCCGAACGACAGTCGACCCCGAACCGACCCCGAGCCAACCCCGAGCTATGAGGCGGCGGCTCCACCCCGCTGAGCGCACCGCTGCGCGCACCGCGGAGCGACCGTCACGGACGAGCGGCCGGACCGGCCCAGGGCTCCCCCGCTGGTGTCCTGGCCCGATCCCGGAGTTCCGGACGGCCGCTCTCCGCGGCGGCGATCACCAGGATGCGCGGAACTCCGGCCAATGTCGTTGGCTGACGGTCCACTGTCACTTGCCAACGCGTCCACTCTCCATCACCCGGCACGCGGGAACCTCCAGCGGCACGACTGCCCACGACCGGGTGGCGTAGGCGTACTGCGGGCAGTCGTACCGCGTACTCGAGCGCTGTCGCGTGCTCAGCGCGCTATTGGGTGCTCAGAGCGCTATCGGGTGTGACGTCCGGCCCGATGCCTCGTCTATTTCGTCGTGGGCCTTGGTGAGGAGCCTCATGGCGAGCTCGTTCAAGGCCCTCGCCCCGGCGATCTCCTCGCCGACCCGGGGCTGATTGGAGTCGGTCTGGTGGCGGCTGGCGTAGCCGTTGGCGCGTACTTCCTTCCCGTCGGGGAGACGCACGAGGGCCGCCGCCCGTGTGCGCTGTTCGTCCTCCTGGAACTCCAGCTCGATGTGCCATCCGACAGCGGTTTTCATCATGACGATCACCTCCGGAATCGCTCTTTCCAGAGTGCTCCTCAGCGCCCGCGGATGCACGGCCTGCCCGGCACGCACCCCGCCTGCTTGACCGGATGCTCCGCTCGGCAGCCGCCGGGACCCCTGCCGGACGGACTGCCGTACTTCCCGTTCAGGAGCGTGAGTGGCCGCCGGACCGGGTGGCACACCCGCTTGGATGCGGAGCGATCCGTTCCGGTACTCTGTGCCGCCATACACACCAGGGGGATTGTGCGAACGAGGACGATCACCGCTGCGCTGTGCCTGCTCATGTGCGCCATCGCGGTCGGTTGTGCCGACGGCAGTGATACGGCCGAGGCGGCTGACACGCGCTCCGCCGACCAATTGCTCGGCGAGGCCGACCGCGCCATGAAGGCGCTCACGTCGGTGACCATCGTCACGGATGTCACCGCGGCCTCGGGCGGTGCCAACCTCTATTCCGGCCGCCTGACGACCGATCTCAAGAGCAGATGCACCTTGAAAGCGACCTCGTCCTATGGCTCCGGGATGTCCGAGATGGAGCAGATCCGGATCGGTGGGATGGACTACATCCATCCCAACGACGTCTACCTGGAGATGTGGAGCCGGAAGACGGTCCCCGCGATGCGACAGAAACCCTGGCTCAGGAGCCCCGTGAGCGCGGCGAAGGGGGCTGACGGCCTGGCCGACTGCGTGTGGCCGTTCTCCTCCTCCTCGTTGGGCAGAGCGAGGAAGGACAACCCGACCGAGGTCGACGGCGAGCCGGTCATCCCGGTGAAAGTGACGGACGCCGAGTTCGAGGGCACCTTCCACACCTACTACGTCGCAGCCGAGGGCAAGCCGTACCTTCTGCGGATCGACTACAGGGACTCCCACTACCGCCGAATCACGAGGTTCAGCGGTTTCGGTGACCCTGTGGACATTCAGCCCCCGCCTGCGGCCGATGTCCTGGATCTGAGCAGTCTGCCACCGGACGGGTCCTAGCAGCACATCCGGCCGTGGTGATCAAACCCGCGCGCACGGCTAAGGGCTGTCCCGTAACCCTCAAAGGGCGAGCGACAGCACCGTGGCTACGGGAGCTGCGCGGCGGCACCGACTTCGACGCGGGCAATGTCGTCTACCGCCAGAACTGCAACTTCATCTGGAACAACGACAAGGACACCATCTACCTGTACAAGCCCTCCGGTGCGAAGGCCGACTTCCACTCCTACACCAAGTCCGCTGACGACCCGGACGGCAACGGCTACGTCAACTACCACGGCTGAACCCCCTGGTGCCAGGCCGGCAGCCTGAACCGCTCCGGGATCGGTGGCGGAGCGGTTCAGGCTGCCGAGAGCACATGATCGCCCATCGGCGGCTGCCCTCGTGCCGTCGTCGCAGCACTTATGCAGTCGGCCAAACGTCATGTCCCGGTGTGGGCTTGGACGATGCCGAAGATAACTACTGCCAATACGCCGGCCCCGGCCAGCGGCGGCCATGGCCAGGCCTCGGCTCTGCCAGTCGTTGCGGACCGCGTACGGGATCTTGAGACCACGAGCAGCCCATGGCAGGCTCATGCCGCATGATCGATGAATTCGCGAAAGACAACCTGCACGGGAGACTGCGGAGGGACAGCAAGGCGCTGCTCTGGAAACTCGACGGCTTGTCCGAATACGACGCCCGCCGACCTTTGACAGCGACCGGGACCAACCTCCTCGGCCTGGTCAAACACGTGGCCACCGTCGAGGCCAGGTACTTCGGCGAGGTCTTCGACCGCCCTTCCCCGGAACCGCTGCCCCGGTGGCAGGACTCCAACGGCAGCGATCTGTGGGCGACCGAGGACGAGACCCGCGATCAGATCATCGGGTTCTACCGGCGCACGTGGGAACACTCGGACGCGACGATCAACGAGCTTCCCCTCGACGCCCCCGGCCACGTGCCGTGGTGGCCGGAGCCTTATGCCGACACGAACCTGTTCGCCATCATGGTCCATGTCCTCGGCGAGTCCATCCGGCATGCCGGGCACGCCGATATCCTGCGCGAGGGCCTCGACGGCCGGACCGGGTTGCGCGCCGAACTCGAGAAGCAGATCGACGAGGAAGCCCGTGCAGCCTACTGCGCGAAGATCGAGCAGGCCGCCAGGTCGGCCGCATCAATCGAGGCTAAGGGGTGTCCCGTAACCATCGGCACCACCCCCTGAGAGTTCGTCGCCTCCTGCGGCGGGAGGTCGACGATCAACCTGGCAAGGCTGGGGCTAGATTCTTCGCATGCTTTCGCATCTCAGTCATGGTGCTTCCGGAGCCCTCCGACGCTTTGCTGGATGGCTCGCCCGGGGATCGGTAGGCCACCCGATGCTGGAAGGGATCGACTACTGGGAGGAGTTGCGTGAGTCGCCCTCCCAGATGGAGATCTGCATCGCAATCTTCGCCAACGTCCTCGAACTGGATGAGCAGGGAGAACCGGTCAACGAGAAGCACGCGGAGCGCCGGGCTGCAGCCTGGCTCTACCGATACTGCACCGGGGAGTTGCCCCCGGGGGAGCCGGACATCGAGCCGTGGGAATGCCAGCTTCATTGACCGTTGACGTGCGATGTCATTCGAGTAAGGCAAGCCCTGCCCGCTGGCCGATCCCGACATCAGCGACGCCCTGCGCACCGCGGCGAACGCGGCCCTGGACGACAACACCCCAGAAGCGCTGCGCTACTTCCTTGAGGTCGGCCAGTACGAGGTCGACGGCTAGAGGGCCTGTAGTTCGGATTTGACCGAATCGGGGAGTGGGGCCTGGTGCGTGCAGCTGCAAGGCGGATACGTGCCAGGCCCCGGAGCCCGGCATGTCCCAACGACAGGCTATGGATGTGACCAGCCCCGACGTGCGCCGGCCACGGTAGCTTGATCGGCATGGATCAGGGGCGGGTAGGCGAAGCGCTTCGTCTCGAGACCGGAGAACTCGCGCGGGCGATGACTGGGGTCTCGGCGGCCGAGTGGCGTCTGCCGACGCGGTGTGCGCCGTGGACGGTGAGCGACTTGCTGGCTCATGTCCGGGTGGTGATTGCCTGGTTGCCGGGCATGCTGGCCGCGCCGGCGCCGACCACTGCCGAGGTCTCTGCAGTGGAGTACTACCGGCCCGACGGCCGTTTCGCTCCGGACACCAACGCGGCTCGGATCGCTCTGGCCCAAGAACATGCGGCCGAACAGCTCAGCGGTGCCGCGCTCGCCGACGATTTCAACGCCACTTGGCAACAGGTGGACCGACTGTGCCGGGCCGAGCCCGAAGGGCGCGTGGTTCGCACCCGGCACGGCGATCCGATGCTTTTGTCGGAGTTCCTGCTGACGCGCGTGGTTGAAGTCGCCGTGCACGGCCTGGACCTGGCCGACGCCCTGGGGCGCGAACCGTGGCTGACTTCCCAGGCCGCAGATTTGGTGCAAGAACTTCTGCTCGGCCCGGATGGAGCAGCGGCACTGGAGAGGCTGGGGTGGGGTCAGCTTCGCTTCCTGCGCAAGGCGACGGGGCGCGAGGCGATCACCAGGGAGGAAGCATTGAACGTCAGCCGCCAGGGCATCCGATGGCTCACGCTGGGTTGAGAACGTCGTCAACCGACCCCAGCGAAACGGCAGATCTCGACACGCTCTCATGGCGCGCGACGAGACCGGGGCGGACGGGAGTGCCTCATACAGCCGCTTGGCCCAGCCGTCCGGCACCCCGTGCGCGGCCGGCGTCACGCGTTCCGCTCGCGGACGTCCACCAGGGTGGCGCCCGCGTGCGCGATCAGCGTCTCGGGGGCCATGGGGAAAACGGTGTACGGGGTGCCGGCCGCGGCCCACACCGTGGCGTGGCCGAGGAGCGAGCGGTCCGCGAGGACGCGGGTCCGCGTCCGGTGCCCGAAGGGCGGGACCCCGCCGATCGCGTACCCGGTCGTCTCCCGTACGAGGTCGGCGCGGGCCCGGGTGACCTTCGTGGCGCCGAGTTGCCGCCGGACCAGCTCCACGTCGACCCGCGACGCGCCGTCCATGAGCACCAGCACCGGGACGCCGTCCGCCGCGAAGATCAGTGACTTGCAGATCTCGCTCAACTCGCAGCCGAGCGCCGCGGCCGCTTCCGCCGCGGTCCTCGTGGCCTCCGGGAACCGGCGGATCTCGGCGTGCAGTCCGCCCAGACCCAGCGCGGTGAGCGCCTCGGCGAAACGGGGGTGGGCTCCGGAGCCTTCGGTTTCCTGCGCGACGTTGGTCATGTCGGGCACGCTAGCGGTGCGTGTGCCGGCCACGCGACCGGGTTGTTCAGCCCATCCAGTCACAGAGACGGCACTGGACCGACTGATCCGTTTCGCTGACGATCGGGGGATGACAGAGACTTCGCCTACTTCGCCTACTTCGCCTACTTCGCCTACTCCGGTTGCTTCGCCTGGGCCGTCGACTCCGACCGGCAACGACGGCCGCGCGTTCCTGATCCTGCACGGCTGGCAGAACCACCGTCCGGCCGCCCACTGGCAGCACTGGCTGGCCGACCGCCTCACCGACCTGGGCCACGAGGTGGCGTACCCGCAGCTCCCGGAGGCGGACGACCCGGACCTGGAACGGTGGCTGGCCGAACTGGACGCGCTGCTGGCGGAGTTGGCAGGCCGGCGGATCACGGTGGTCTGCCACAGCCTGGCCTGCCTGCTGTGGCTGCACGCGGTCGCGCGGGACGACGTCCTGTCCGGCCCCGTCGACCGCGTACTTCTCGTCGCCCCGCCCGCCCCGGAAGTCGCCCTGGAGCACTCGGAGATCGCCGAGTTCGCCCCGCCGGAGCTGAGCCCCGAGCGGCTGGCCGCGACCGCCTCGTACACCCGGGTCGTCGGCAGCGACAACGACCCGTACTGCCCCGGGGGCGCGGCCACGTTGTACGCCGAACCGCTGGGCCTGCCCGCCGACGTGCTGCCGGGCGAGGCTCACCTGGACCTGGACGCGGGCTACGGTTCCTGGCCGTCGATGTTCGACTGGTGCCTGGACCCGTCACCCGAGACGTACGAGAAGAAGCCCGTCCACGGCCGTACGTGACACGGCTGAGGCCGGCCGACGGCCCTGCGCGCGGCGCTCAGCCCCCGCTGCCCGCCTTGAGGAGCGCTGCCACGATCGGGCCCGCCGACTCGCTGCCGTGGCCGCCCTGTTGGACGACTCCGGCGGAGGCCAGGTCGCCCTTCCAGGCGGTGAACCAGCCGTTGGGCTCCTTCTGGCCGTCGACCTCGGCGGAGCCGGTCTTGGCACCGTAGTCGGGGCCGAGGCCCGACATCGCCTCGGCCGCCGTACCGGCCGCGGCGGTGTACTGGAGGAGTTCGCGCAGCTGGGAGCGGACGGTGTCGGACATGGGCCGGGAGGCGGTCGCGAGGGTGCGGCCGTCGACGGACGGCGCGACCAGGTAGGGCTGCTTGAAGACGCCCGTCTTGGCCGTGGCGACCACCGACGCCATGTTCAGCGGGTTCATCCGCACCCCGCCCTGGCCGATCAGCGAGGCCGCCATCGGGGCATCGCTCTGCACCGGCACCGCGCCGTCGAAGCTGGACACGCCGATGGCCCAGTTGTTCAGGCCGAGGCCGAAGACCTGCTGGGCCTCCAGGGTCAGGGAGTTGTCGTCCAGCTCCTTCGCCTGGGAGATGAAGGCGGTGTTGCAGGAGCGCGCGAAACTCGCCTTGAACGTGCCGTCCTTGATCTCGAACTTGTCGTCGTTCTGGAACTTCCAGCCGCCGTACGACGAGAACTTGGGGCACGGGTGGACCTTGTCCGCCGAGGCCAGACCCTTGTCGATGAGCAGCGCCGACGACACGACCTTCATCGTGGAGCCGGGGGCGAGCGAGCCCTGGAAGGCCACGTTGAAGCTGCTCGAGTTCGCCGCGGCCAGGATCTCGCCGGTCGAGGGACGCATCACGACCACCGACGCCCGCTTCGTGGCCGCCACCTTCTCCTCGGCGGCGGCCTGCAGCGACGGGCTGAGCGTCGTCTTCAGCTCCCCCGGCGTGCCCTCGCTCAGCTCCAGCAGCGTCTTGTCGGCCGCCTTCTCCTTCGTGGAATTCGTGGACTTCGTGGAATTCCGAGAATTCGTGGAATTCTCGGATGTGCCGGACGTCCCGGATTCCTCGTCCGACTCACTCTCCGCCGGGTCCGCCCGGACGATCCGCAGCTCGACGCCCGCCTTGCCGCCCGCCTTCTTGCCGTACTTCTCCCGCAGGCCGTCCAGCACCGAGCCAAGCGACGGGTACTTCTTCGTCGTCAGCTCGCCGCCGTCCCGGTCGAGGGCCTTCACTGGGGGTGTGCCCGCCTCGCCGGTCACCAGGCGGTCGCCCTCGTCGAGGTCGGGGTGGACGACGGACGGCTGCCAGTCGACGACGGGTTCGCCGTCCTTCTCCGCCCGTACGACGGTGAGGGCGGACTCGTAGGTCAGCGGCTTGTCCGTGCCCTTGTAGGAGACCGTGCCCTTCACCGTGAACGGCACCTTGTCGCCCGAGCGCTTGCCGCGGGTGAGGGTGACGTCCTTGACGTGGGCGTCCTTGGTGAAGCCGGTCAACGCGGTCTTCGCGGCCGCCGAGTCGTCCGTGGTGGCGGCGGCCTTCGCGACGGTGCCCTTCTGCCAGGCGGTGAGGAACGCGGTCGTGGCCGTACGGACCTCGCCGGCGGACAGGGGCCCGCTCTTCACGGCCTTGGCGTCGGCCGAACCGTCCTTGGCCGCCGCGCCGCCGCCGAACACCGTGTACACGGCGAAAGCTCCGCCACCGAGGGCCACGATGGCCACACCGCCCAGCACGAGGTGCCGCCGTGACCTGCCCGACTTCGCGGTCTTCCGCTCGTCGACACGCCTTCTCTTACCCACGCTCCGACCTTCCGCTGCCCCCGGCTGCCTCTCGTCCCTCAACGAGAACCACCACACTAGAGTCCCGCGGATCACTCCGTGGGTTCGGCCGGGGATATGTGCGGGCCGTATGTGGCTGGTCGCGCAGTTCCCCGCGCCCCTGAAAAGCGAAAGCAGGGGGCTGCGCCCCGCTTTCGCTTTTCGGCCGCAGGGCCGTTGTCTGCTCAGGGGCGCGGGGAACTACGCGAGCAACCACACACCACCCGCACCCCGCACCCCGCACCCCGCAACGAATCCGCACCCCTACGGCGCCACCCGAAAACTCACCCACTGGCTCCCAGCACATCCACCACGATCGGCCCGGCCGCCTCACCCCCACGGCCACCACCCTCCGACATCGCCGCGGCAGCCACATCTCCCCGGAACCCGGTGAACCAACTGTCCGCCACAGCCTGCCCGTCGATCTCCGCGGACCCGGTCTTCGCCCCGATGTCCCCGCTGAGCCCGGACATGACGGTCGCGGCCGTCCCCTGCGTCGCGGTCAGCCTCATCATCTGCTTCAACTGCGACGAGGTACTGGCCGACAACCCCTTCGCCGTGGCCAACTCCCGTTCGTCCAGCTTCGGCGACACCAGATACGGCTGCCGGAACGACCCCGTGATCGCCGTGGACGTCACCGACGCCATGTTCAACGGGTTCATCAGGACGTCACCCTGCCCGATGGCGTTGGCGGCCCGGTTCGGCCCGCCGGACGGCGGCACCTTGCCGTCCATGGAGACGATGCCCGTCTTCCAGTCGTCCCTGCCGATCCCGAACCGCTGCTGGGCCTCCTCGGTCAACGACGCGTCGGTGAGCGGCTTCTCGTCGATCAGCTTGATGAAGGCCGTGTTGCAGGACCGCTCGAAGCTGTTGGCGAGCGTGGCGCCCGGCGTCTCGTTCGCCTTCATGCCCGGCAGGTTCTTGAAGGTCTGGCTCATCCAGGTGGCCGTGTCGGGGCAGGGGGCGGGGCCGTTCATGGAGGTCACACCGTTGTCGATGAGCATCGCGGCGGTGACGATCTTCATCGTGGAGCCGGGCGGGAGTTCACCCTGGAAGGCCGCGTTGAAACCGTCCTCGCGGTTGTTGGCGACCGCCAGCACCTGACCGGTGCTGGGCTGCAGGGCGACCACGGAGGACTCGGCGTACTTCTTGACCGCCTTCTCGGCCGCCGCCTGCGTCCGCGCGCTGATCGTGGTCTGCAACTTGCCCGCCTTGCCCTCGGCGAGGGTCAGCAGGGTGGTGTCGCCCGCCTCCGTGGCGGTGTGCCGGATACCCAGCTCGATACCGGGTGTGCCGCCCGCGTCCGCGCCGTAGCGTTCGCGCAGGGTGTCGAGGATCGGCCCGAGGGAGGGGTACTTCTCCTTGGTCAGCACCTTGCCGTCCCGGTCCACGGCCTCGATGGGAGGCGCCGTCGCCTCGCCGGCGATCAGCGTGTCGCCGGCCTTCAGCTCGGGGTGCACGACAGACGGCTGCCAGTCGACCAGGGCCCGTCCGGTCGTCTTCCCCCGCACGACGGTCAGTCGGCTCTTGTACGCGAGGTCCTTGCTCTTCCCCTCGTACGACACCGTCGCCTCGACGGAGAACGGGACGGTCCGGCCGCCGGTCCCGGTCGGCTTCCCCGGCTCGATCTTCACGTCGTCGATCCGCGCGGTGCCGACGAAGCTGCCGAGCACCTTCCCCGCGTCCACCGCGTTGTTCGTGTACGACGACGCCGTGGCCGAGTCGCCCTTCTCCCAGGCCGCGAAGAACTTCTCCGACGCCTCCTGGACCTCGTCCGCACTCGGCGGCCCGGTCCGTTTCTCCGGGCTCCCACCGTCCCCGTTGAGCGCCGTCACGAAGTTGTACCCGCCGTACCCGGCACCTCCCACCATCGCCGCGAACACCCCGCCGACTATGGCGACCTTGACCCCCCTGCGCATGACGCGACCCCTCCCCGTTGCTTTTGAACACGTTCAGAAACCGCTTGCCGAGGCTCACTGTAAACACGCCGGAGTAACGCGTGGGGAAAACGCTTCCTGTGTGTTCCCTGATTGTTAGCCCAGGGAGCCCGGCGAACCGGATTCAGGCCATCACACCCAGGTATCCAGCCACATCCGCGACCGCCAGCTGTCGATCGGGATCGGCTGGCCGGTGTAGATGGGCCAGAAGTAGATGAAGTTCCAGGTGATGAGGAGGACGAGGACGCCGGCGCCGGCGGCGCCGGCCACGCGGCGGCGTTCGGGGGCGCCCGGGGGGCCGAGGATGGCGCCGATCATCATCGTGACGGCCAGGCAGAGGAAGGGGAGGAAGACGACGGCGTAGAAGAAGAAGATCGTGCGTTCCTGGTAGAAGAACCAGGGGAGGTAGCCGGCGGCGATGCCGCAGGCGATCGCGCCGGCGCGCCAGTCGCGGCGGAAGAACCAGCGCCACAGGACGTAGAGGACCGCGAAGCCGGCGGCCCACCAGAGGAGAGGCGTGCCGATGGCCAGGACCTCGCGGGCGCACTTGTCGGCGGTGTCGGTGGCGCAGCCGTCGTTGCCGGGCGACGGCGACTCGTAGAAGTACGAGACCGGGCGGCCGACGACGATCCAGCTCCACGGGTTCGACTGGTACGTGTGCGGGGACGACAGGCCGATGTGGAACTCGTAGACCGCGTGCTCGTAGTGCCACAGGCTGCGCAGCCAGTCCGGCAGCCAGCTGAACCAGCCGCCCTTGCCCTCGGTCGCGGCCCAGTTGCGGTAGTAGCCGCCGGTGCCGTCGTCCGGGGAGAGGATCCAGCCCGTCCAGGAGACCAGATACGTGGCGATCATGACCGGGACCGTGGACAGGAACGCGAGGCCCAGGTCGCGCTGGAGCATGGCGATCAGCGGCTGGCGGGCGCCGGCGACCTTGCGGGCCGCGTAGTCCCAGAGGACCGTCATGATCCCGAAGAACACCAGGAAGTACAGGGCGTTCCACTTGGTGCCGAGGGCCAGGCCCAGGCAGAGGCCGGCCAGCCACCGGTACGGGCGCCAGCCCAGGCGGGTCGTCTCGGCGATGAGGGAGTTGGGGCGTACGACTCCGTCGCCGTCCGGTGGGAGTGCCGCGGCCAGGCGTTGTCGTGCCTTGTCGCGGTCGATGACCAGGCAGCCGAACACGGCCAGCACGAAGAACATCAGCACCTGGTCGAGCAGCGCCGTGCGGCTCATCACGAAGTGCAGGCCGTCCACCGCCATCAGCGCGCCCGCGAGGCAGCCGAGGAACGTCGAGCGGAAGATACGGCGGCCGATCCGGCAGAGCATCAGCACGGAGAGCGTGCCGAGCAGGGCCGTCATGAAGCGCCAGCCGAACGGGTTGAACCCGAACATCAGCTCGCCCAGCCCGATGACGTACTTGCCGACCGGTGGGTGGACCACGTACGCGGGGTCCGTCGGGATCGGCACGTTCCCGTTGTTCTGCAGGATCAGCTCGTTGGCGTTCTTGGCCCAGTTGACCTCGTACCCGCGATGGACGATCGCCCACGCGTCCTTGGCGTAGTACGTCTCGTCGAATATCACCGCCTTGGGGCTGCCCAGGTTGTAGAACCGCGTCAGCCCCGCGACCAGCGTCACCAGCAGCGGACCGCCCCACGCCGACCAGCGGACCAGGCGCGACGCGACCTCCTCGCGCAGCCCGAGCACGGCCCAGACGCGCGGGCTCGGCCGGGTGTACGGGGGCACCAGCCGGGTGCGGACGTCGCCTCTCGGCGGCGCCGCGTAGCCGAATCGGCGCAGGCGGTGCTGCCACGACGGCCGCTGCTCTTCGGTGGCCTGGTCCTGCCGGGTGTCCGTGGAGGACGCGGTACTGGTCACCGCGCCATCGTAGGGAACACGGCTGTGGGAGTCCTGCGGGACGGGGATGTGGGGGCGCCCAAAAGCTCGGGGGCGCCTGCGGTACGGCGACCGCGGGTGGAGCGTGGTTGGTCGCGCCCACGCGGCGGAGCCGCACATCGGCACGGTCCCGCGCCCCTGACGGGGCTCCGCCCCAGCCAGGCTTCGTCCCCGTGACGTGGGGGCTGGGAGGATGGGGGTGTGACAGGAATCCTTGTGTTGGCAGGCACCCCCATCGGCGATGTCGCGGACGCGCCGCCCCGGCTCGCCGAGGAGTTGACCGGCGCGGACGTGGTGGCCGCCGAGGACACGCGGCGGCTCCGTCGGCTCACCCAGGCGCTGGGTGTCCAGCCGGGTGGGCGGATCGTCTCCTACTTCGAGGGCAACGAGGCCGCGCGTACGCCGGAACTCGTCGAGGCGCTGGTGGGCGGCGCCCGGGTGTTGTTGGTCACGGACGCGGGGATGCCGTCGGTCTCCGACCCCGGGTACCGGCTCGTCGCCGCGGCCGTGGAGAAGGACATCCGCGTCACGGCCGTACCGGGGCCTTCGGCCGTCCTCACGGCCCTCGCGCTGTCCGGGCTGCCCGTCGACCGGTTCTGCTTCGAGGGGTTCCTGCCGCGCAAGGCCGGGGAGCGGCTGGGGCGGCTGCGCGAGGTCGCGGAGGAGCGGCGCACGCTCGTGTACTTCGAGGCGCCCCACCGCCTGGACGCGACGCTCGCCGCGATGGCCGAGGCTTTCGGGGCCGGGCGGCGGGCCGCGGTCTGTCGTGAGCTGACCAAGACGTACGAGGAGGTCAAGCGCGGGCCTCTCGGGGAGTTGGCCGAGTGGGCGGCGGCCGGTGTGCGCGGGGAGATCACCGTCGTGGTCGAGGGGGCGCCGGAGAAGGGACCCGAGGAACTGGACGCGGTGGAGTTGGTGCGGCGGGTTCGGGTGCGGGAGGAGGCGGGGGAGCGGCGCAAGGAGGCGATCGCCGCGGTGGCTGTGGAGGCCGGGTTGCCGAAGAGGGAAGTTTTTGACGCGGTGGTGGCTGCGAAGCGTTCGGTGCCGTAGGGGTTTGGAGTGCGTGGTCGGGTGCGGGTCCGGTGGGGGCTGGTCGCGCAGTTCCCCGCCCCCCCGAAAAGCAGGGGCTGCGCCCCGTGCTTTTCCGGACGCACCCGACAGCGCACCCCGAACGCGTACGGCGCCTCAAAGTCCATGCCCAGGTAAAGCCGCGCAAAGCACGACTCTTGTATCGACGGCCTTCCCACAAGGGGAGGCCAAATGCGCTTCAACAGTCGGCAGGTGGGGTGCACTCCAGGTCCGCCGAGGCGTCAACTGGGTGGTGAGGACGTACACGTCCTCACCGTCCAGCGGACCAGAGGAGCTGGCAATGACCGAGATCGCAGAGCGGACCGTACTGCGGGACACCGCCACCGCCGTCGTTCACGAGTCGTATTCGTTCGCCTGCATGCGCTGCGGGCACGGCTGGGAACAGTCGTACGAGATAGAGCACCACAACGACGCCGAGGGGCGCGACTTCGTGATGTACGTGGCCGACGACAAGGTCGTGCCGTCCCCGCTGTCCAGGCCCGCGTGCCAGAACTGCGACGGTCATGTCGTACGGATCATGCGGGCGGGCCAGGTGTCGTCGGTGCGGGACGCCGAGCGGCGTCGCCACGTGCCGAAGCCCCGCCCGGTGCCGACGGACGCGTCGGACGCGGAGACGTCGGACGCGGCGGAGCCCGAGGAGCACCACCACTGGCACCTGTCCGATCTGCTGCACCCGTTCCACCGCAAGGCGAGCTGATCCTCCCCCAGCGAGCCTGGAGGGCATGCCCCGATCGTGCGATTCGTAGGATCGGGGCATGCCTTCGAACGACTCCGGCAACGCGTCCGGCAAGAACGACAAGAACGCCGCGCCCCCGCTCCCCGAACCCCTCCGGGTGCCGGTCGCGGATTCGCACACCCATCTGGACATGCAGTCCGGCACGGTCGAGGAGGGCCTGGCGAAGGCCGCCTCCGTGGGGGTGACGACGGTCGTCCAGGTCGGCTGCGACATCAAGGGCTCGCGCTGGGCCGCCGAGACAGCCGCGCGGTACGAGGCCGTGCACGCGACGGTCGCCCTGCACCCGAACGAGGCGCCGCGCATCGTCCACGGTGACCCGGACGGCTGGTCCCGGCAGGGCGCGCGTACGCCCGGTGGGGACGCGGCACTCGACGAGGCCCTCGCCGAGATCGACCGGCTGGCCGCGTTGCCGCAGGTCAAAGGGGTCGGGGAGACGGGGCTCGACTACTTCCGGACCGGGCCGGAGGGCAAGGCCGCCCAGGAGCGGTCGTTCCGCGCGCACATCGAGATCGCCAAGCGGCACGGCAAGGCGCTGGTCATCCACGACCGCGACGCCCACGACGACGTGTTGCGGATCCTGAAGGAGGAGGGCGCGCCCGAGCGCACCGTCTTCCACTGCTACTCCGGCGACGCCGACATGGCCACCGTGTGCGCCGAGCACGGCTACTTCATGTCATTCGCCGGGAACATGACCTTCAAGAACGCCCAGCCGCTGCGCGACGCCCTCACCGTCGCGCCTCTCGAACTCGTCCTCGTCGAGACCGACGCGCCCTTCCTGACGCCCGCGCCGTACCGCGGACGGCCCAACGCGCCGTATCTCATTCCGGTCACGGTTCGGGCGATGGCCGAGGTGCGGGGCATCGACGAGGACGCGCTGGCGACGGCGGTCGCGGCGAACACGGCGAGGGCGTTCGATTACTGACGGGGTCACGTTCGTCAGCCGTCCGAGGGATCCAAAAAGATGATCAGCGGCCCGTGTCGCGACACTGCGTGACCACGTTGCTTTGGAGGGTGACCGGAGTCCGCTAGGTTCACGTCGCCCGACCCGGACCCGGATCCCCTCTGGAGCGTGTCGTCGTGAGCAACGTGCAGTCGTCATCGTCGTACAAGACCTACGAGAGCCATGACCCGGACGGTACGAGCAGCTGGCAGCCGACGGCGTACGAGGCCGAGACGCTGCCGTACGAGGCGGAGACGCTGCCGTACGAGGCCGAGACGCTGCCGTACGAGGCCGAGACCGTGCCGTGCGGGGCTGAGACGGTGCCGTGCGGGGTCTACGCGGACACGTACCGGCCCGCCTATGAGGTGCGGCCCGCCCCTGAAGAGCTGGAAGAGCTGGAAGAGCTGGAAGAACTGACACTCGAGTCGGCCGTGCCGGTCGGCGGTGGCCGGGGTGGCTCCCGGCGGGCCGTGCGGCGCAGACGGGCCGCAGGCCGGCCCGGTTCGTTGCGGCGGCTGGTGCCGCAGGCGCTGGTGGTGGCGTTCCTCGCGGGCGGGACCTCCGCGTTCGTGGCGAAGGACAAGGCGATCGAGCTGACCGTCGACGGGCGGCCGCGCACGCTGCACACCTTCGCCGACGACGTCACCGAGCTCCTCGCCGACGAAGGTGTCGCCTTCGGCGCCCACGATGTCATCGCCCCCGCCCCCGGTACCGCCCTGAGCAGCGGTGACGACGTCGCCGTGCGCTACGGGCGGCCCGTCGCCCTCACCCTGGACGGCCATCGGCGCAAGGTCTGGACGACCGCCCGCACGGTGGACGGGGCGCTTCAGCAGCTCAGGGTGCGTGCGGAGGGCGCGTACGTCTCGACCTCGCGCTCCCAGCGCATCGGGCGTGCGGGGCTGGAGCTGGACGTCCGTACCGAGCGCACCGTCACGATCATGGCGGACGGGCGGACGCGGACGATCCGAACGAACTCGGCGACCGTGGGGGAGGCCGTGGAGCAGGCCGGGGTCACCCTGCGCGGGGAGGACACCACCTCGGTCGAGCGGTCGAGTTTCCCCCGGGACGGGCAGACCGTGACCGTGCTGCGGGTGACCAGGTCCCAGGAGGTGCGCGAGGTTCCGATCCCCTTCCGGGTGCTCCGCGCCGAGGACCCTTCCCTCTTCCAGGGCACCGAGGTCGTGGAGCGGGCCGGGCACCCGGGCACCCGCCGGGCCACGTACGCGTTCCGCACCGTCAACGGGGTCAAGCAGCGGCCCAGGCTGCTCCGCACGGAACTCGTGAGTGAGCCGCAGGACCAGATCGTGAAGGTGGGGACGAAGGCGATGCCGACGTCCGTGGCGGGGGCGGAGGGGTTGAACTGGGCGGGGTTGGCCGCGTGTGAGTCCGGGGGGCGGCCCGACGCGGTCGATCCCTCCGGGACGTACGGCGGTCTCTATCAGTTCGACACGCAGACCTGGCAGAGCCTCGGTGGCAGTGGTCGTCCCCAGGACGCCTCCGCCGCCGAACAGACGCTTCGGGCGAAGAAGCTGTACGCGCAGCGGGGGGCGAGCCCTTGGCCGCATTGTGGGGCCCGGCTGCGTGGCTGATCATTTTCCCTCGCCCCTGCCCGTCCCTCCCCACTCTCGGCTTCGCTCGAGCGGGGCCCGCATCCAGGGGCCGTGCCCCTCCCCCCGCGGCGATCTTTCGGGTGCGGGTGTGTGGGGGCTGGTCGCGCAGTTCCCCGCGCCCCTGAAAGCAGGGGCGGCGCCCCTTGCCTTTCGGCCCGCAGGGCCATGTCTTTC